>QIGP01000031.1 GCA_003228965.1 Gammaproteobacteria bacterium | reverse complement strand
GACCAGAGTCGCATGGCCAATACCATGCGCGGGTTCATGCATGTGCCGGCAAAGTTTTTGGGTATGCAGTTAACGGGAGGCTCATCTTCCACGGTAGACGCCTTCGAAAAAATGCGTCTGGCTGGAGCTGCAGCACGAGCTGTTCTGATTGAAGCGGCCGCGCTTCAGCTAAATGAAAACGTATCTGAATTAAGTACGGACAGAGGTGCGGTTGTGAGTCGTAGCGGTAAACGACTGCCCTATACCGAGCTTGCGCAAGCGGCAGCGGCTATCGATCCGCCAGGCAACGTGGCGCTGAAGCCTGAAAGCGAATGGACCTTACTTGGGAAATCGCAACCTCGCGTAGATGCGGTGGCTAAAAGTACGGGAACGGCGACCTACGCTATCGACGTGAGACTGCCAGGTATGCTCTACGCGAGCGTCAAAACCAATCCACATCTTGGCAGTGCAATGAACGGCTTTGATGACGGCCGCGCAAAGAATATGCCTGGTGTTAAACACGTCGTGCCACTGGTCGACGGCGTAGCCGTTGTAGCGACCAATACGTGGTACGCGTTTCAGGCGGTTAACGCAATTAATTTTGACTGGGCAAAAGCAAGCTATCCGCCGAGCACGGATGCACAGTTCGCTCATATTGATGAGTCGTTCACCGAAGAGCGACAAGACAGTCAGAAACGTGACGACGGCGATGTGTTGCAGGCGCTTGATTCCGACCAAAGCATAGAAGCCGAATACCGCGCCCCGTTTTTGGCGCATGCCACTTTGGAGCCGATGACGGCTGCGGCCTGGATTAAAAATGGCAAGCTGGAAGTATGGGCTGGTCATCAAAATCCAACTCAAATTATTAAAGACGGCGCAGAGATTACCGGGTTCTCGCCCGACGACATTGAGGTCCATACCTTGCTGATGGGTGGCGGTTTTGGACGGCGCATCGAAATGGACTTTGTTCAACAAGCGATTCACGTAGCGAAAGCCGTGTCGGGCACGCCTGTAAAGCTTACCTGGACACGAGAAGAAGACACGACACACGATGTTTATCGACCTGCAGCAATCGCCCGGTTTAAAGGAGCGTTAGCTGATGGTATGCCCACCGCGATGGATCTCAAAATATCCAGCTTGTCGGTTATGGAGTCGCAAATGGGCCGTATGGGGCTTCCGGCAGCTGGTGCCGATATTTCGTTGGTCCAGGCGGCGTGGGATCAGCCGTATGACATTCCGAACTACCGTGTCACAGGCTACCGTACGCCGGCTACGATTCCGGTAGGTTACTGGCGCTCGGTAGGCGGATCGCAAAACGGATTTTTTCACGAGAGTGCCATCGACGAACTGGCTGCGAAGGCGGGCGCCGATCCAATGGAAATGCGTCTGAAAATGATCACGGACAAACCGAGTCGTCTGGTTTTGGAGGCGGTTGCAGCCCGATCTGACTGGGGCTCAGAGTTGCCTGCCGGTCACGGTCGCGGAGTGGCCTTTGTATTGTCGTTTGGCGTTCCTGTTGCCGAAGTTGTTGAAGTTGCCAATACACCGAACGGAATAAGAATTATCAAAGTGTATGCAGCCGTTGATGTGGGTACGGCGCTTGATCCACGCAATGTTGAGGCGCAAGTCGAATCAGGAATTAACTTCGGACTGACAGCGGCCATGATGGGGGAGATCACTCTCAGTAATGGTCGTGTGGAGCAAACCAATTTTCACAACTACGGCTCTATTCGTATGAATCAGGCGCCGGCGATTGATGTGCAAATTTTGGAGAATCAGAATTCTATTCGCGGTATAGGTGAGCCTGGTACGCCGCCTGCTGCCCCAGCGCTTGCTAATGCAATATTTGCAGCTACAGGTCAGCGCATACGAGAGCTCCCGCTTAACAAGCACATCCGCTTCGCCTGATTCCTATTTCTTGCAATAAGTAAAATCGGCTTGTGTGATTACATGACATCCGCGAGACTGCTACAACGAGCGATTGCCTATAAGCCGAACGAGGCTGTTCGCTGAGCCATTACTTCAAATTGCCGGCGCCATAAAATGGTGCTTGGTATCTTGTGCTATCGTGAGATTCTTCGTCACTAACAGGATTTTCCTTGAACCACACCGTTCAAACTCTTGAACTTTCCGGGAGCGACACACTTCGATACCAGTCGTGGCACCCAGAAAAATCGCTTCGCGGCGTTATGTTGGTAGTACACGGTTTTGCCGAGCACGGCGGGCGCTACGAAGAGTTTGCCGCGCAGCTTAATCGCAGAGGATTTGCGGTTGCCACCATCGACCTTCCAGGGCACGGGAAATCAACGGGCGCCCGATGCTGCGTCACCCATTTTGACCAGTTTCTGAGGGCAGTTGAAGTGGGCCATGAAGCCGCTGAGCGAGAATTTCGAGCGCAAGACAACGTTTCTGAAGGCGAGGCCCGTCGCGTGTCCGGCAACGTGCCATTCTTTTTGTTAGGACACAGCATGGGTGGATTGATCGCCTCTTTGTATGCACAGCGGCATGGTTCAAGGTTCGCAGGGGCCCTGTTTTCCGGGTCAGCCATGCTGTCTGAGCCAGCGCCGCCCAAGTTACAGGTTGCCATGGTTAAACTTGTGGCTAGACTGTTTCCGGCTGCTGGCCTACTCAAGCTTGATGCGCGTGGCGTAAGTCGCGACCCAGCCGTGGTCGAAAAGTACCTAAACGACCCTTTGGTCTATACCGGCAAGATCCCGGCCTGTTTGCTGGTGGCTATGTTCGCGGCGATGGATCAATCGGTTAGTGGACTCGGTGATATATCTCTGCCGGTTCTGATCATGCACGGCGAGGCTGACACCATTGTGTCCCCTAAAGCCTCGCATTTGCTCATGGATAAAATTGGCTCAAATGACAAGGAGCTACGACTGTTTCCTGGCCTGTTCCATGAGATTTTCAATGAGCCCGAGCGTGAAGAGGTTATAGATGAAGCCATCCAATGGGCTGAGGCACGCTTAACTCAGGCTAAATAGCAAGGAGTCACGGAACCGCTGCTTCCTCAACGGTCCACAACAAGGCAATAAAGTGTTGCAGAAGTGCTATCTGAGGCTTACACGGTGCGATTTTGCTCCCTTGTTTTGACTTGTTTCTGATATGATGCGCCGCGTCGGCAGTTTGAGGCCGATTTATTTAATCAGAATCAAGCCCAAAAGGGCCCCGAGGCACCATCGTGATTACAACTTCCAATCTAGCCATTCAATTTGGCGCAAAGCCACTGTTCGAGAACGTTTCGGCCATTTTCAGCAACGGCAATCGCTACGGATTGATCGGCGCAAACGGCAGCGGCAAATCCACCTTTATGAAGCTGCTGTCGCGCGAGCTCGAACCGACTGCTGGAAACGTTTCAATAGGACCTGATATCCGGGTTGGGACCTTGCGCCAGGATCAGTTCGCGTACGAAGAATTCAGGGTTCTTGATACAGTGATGATGGGTCACGACCCTATGTGGAAGGTCATGCAGGAGCGTGAGGCGCTGTATTCCAAATTGGATATGAGCGACGAAGAGGGCATGAGAGTGGCGGACCTTGAAACCGAGTTTGCCGAACTTGACGGCTACTCGGCCGAATCTCGCGCTGGCGAACTCCTTGAGGGCATCGGCATTCCAACGGAACAGCACGAAGGTCTGATGAGCGAAGTTGCTCCTGGCTGGAAGTTGCGAGTGTTGTTGGCACAAGCTTTGTTCTCCGACCCGGACGTATTGTTGCTCGACGAGCCCACTAACAACCTCGACATCAACACCATTCGCTGGCTGGAAGAGTTTTTGACCATGAGCCGGTCGACTATGGTGATCATTTCGCATGACCGCCATTTTCTGAACTGCGTATGCACGCATATGGCCGATCTTGACTATGGCAAGCTTCAGATGTTTCCTGGAAACTACGACGAATACATGACGGCCGCGACGCAGGTACTGGAACAGCGTCAAGCCGACAACGCCAAAAAGAAAGCCAAAATGGCTGATCTTCAGGCATTTGTTAGCCGCTTTTCGGCCAACGCGTCCAAAGCGAAGCAAGCGACAAGTCGAGCCAAACAGCTCGATAAAATCAAGCTCGACGACATCAAGCCGTCAAGTCGGGTGAGTCCTTACATTCGCTTCGAGCAAGACAGGCCTTTGCGTCGGTTCGCGGTGGAATCTGAAAGCATCACCAAAGGGTTCGACGAGGGTCCTTTGTTCAAAAACCTCAATTTGAATATTGATGCAGGTGCACGTGTGGCGATTATTGGCCCAAGCGGTATCGGCAAGACAACGCTTGCGCGCTGTCTCTTGGGCGAAGAGCCGCTCGATAGTGGTGAAGTGAAATGGTCGGAAAACGCAAGCGTTGGCTATTTTGCTCAGGATCACACGAATTCATTTCAAACAGATATGAGTTTGTTCGACTGGATGAGTCAGTGGCGTCCTAAAGGAGCCGACGATCAATTCTTGCGAGGTACGCTAGGTCGCATGTTGTTCAATCGAGACGACTCCGAAAAATCGGTTAAAGTCGTTTCAGGTGGTGAGGAAGCGCGGTTGCTCTTTGGCAAGCTCGTATTGAAAAAACCAAACGTTATGATTATGGACGAGCCTACAAATCACCTGGATATGGAGTCCATCGAAGCGTTAAACCTGGCTCTTGAGCACTACGAAGGCACGCTCATTTTCATTAGCCATGACCGTGATTTCGTTTCGTCGTTGGCTACACGCATTATCGAGCTGACACCGAACGGCATTAACGACTACGCTGGAACGTACGATGAATATTTGCGTACCCAGCTAGACTCGGCCAACTCACAAGTAGCTTAGTAAACCGGTACGGTTTGGTGAACTCGATGACCAATGTTGGTGAACAGTAGATCGTCGACCCATTGTTTGGAGCAGACAGTAAAGAATCGCGACTGGTTAAGGCTGCAGGCTACAATGTGGCCCGGGAAGGCGTCAGTCTCTCCCTGCCGTAGACGAATGAGAACCCGTCAGCTGCTGAGTGCTATGTACAGAAAGTTGATAATTAGCAGGACCGTAAACAGGTCAATTACCCAGCCGTGATGGCCATCGGTCATATGGTGCAAAATGCGCTTGCCCAGCCAGTTCCCAGGAATTGTCGCCGCGCCAATTACCACGCCCAACGCGTAGCCTTCCGGCTCAATAATCTGGCCGGCACTAAAAACCAGTAGCTTGGCCGCGTTCATGGCAAGAGTAATGGTTGCCATGGTGCCCACAAAGGCCAGGCGATTCATGCCGGTGCCTTGAAGAAATGGGGTGAGAAAAAACCCGGGGCCAATTACATTTCCCGCAAGTATTCCCCACACAGAACTTGCCGCCGCAAGCACGGGCGTTGTGGTTTTGAGTCGATGGGCTTTTGCCCAGCGTTTCACCGGGAGTGAACTGAATAGGAATATCGCGAATACAAGAGCGATCACAGTCTCGCTGATGCGTGTGAATATCCAAGCGCCGAAAACAACGGTGGGAAGTCCAAAGATTAATACTACGGCAGCGGTGCGCCACTGAGTGTCACGTCTAAAGAAGACCATGCGACTACCGTGGCTAAACAATAAGGCGCACGTCATTATCGGCACTGCTACTTTCAGGCCAACAAAGTGGGCAAGTATGGCGGCCATGAGAACGCCACCGGCAAGACCCACGGCGCCATGAAGCAGGCCAGTAAGAAATGCCGCAACAATCAGGATGCCAATGGTTAAATGTGAGAGCTCCAGCATGGCACGAGTATAACGGTTACACTCGGCGAATTACCTGCACAAGGACACAAAGGCATGCGGTATTATAAGTTTTTTGGATCCACAACCTCTTAGGAATAATTTCCTCCAGACGTTTCAGGGGCGGAACTTGAGTAAATTGTGAATGTTATTGAGTGGAGGTCGACAGTTGCTCAAGTTGGCAAAACGACTATCTTTATCGTTACTGGTAGCAGTCCAATCGGGGATTCTAAGATGCGATTTTCAATGCTTGTTTCAGCGCCTTAGTGCGGACGTAATTGACTATGAGTTTACTTTCACCAAAGCGACTAGTTGTACTGTTTATTTGTCTGGCACAAATGAGCGTTGCTTCTGCCGGGCTAGTCCGTTACGACTTTGAAGTTATTTCTGACACCGTCACGCTTGCCAGCGGGTACTTTGTCTTTGACAACAACATACCGCCCCCGCTGCCCGGTATGTTGACTGTGACGGATGGCCATTTTCTGTTTGACTTGGACTTTAGTTTTAATGGCATTGATTATAACAAAACAACAGCAAACGGACGATTCGCCATTTTTCGATAGTTCAGGTGAAGGTGAATTGGCCGGTTGATATTTGGTTCAAATTGCAGCGTGACAGGCGCCGGATCATGCACTGTACAAAGTAGAACTTCCGACTGGAGGATGTTTGTCGCTTTAGAAGAAAACAGCGGATCAATGCTCTATTCAATAGAAGGAGTAATCGCATTCAACCAGGCTGAAATTGTTTTATCCGGTCCAGCTCCAGTGCCATTACCAAACGCTGTCCTCTTGATGGTGAGCGCCTTGGCAGCCGTGTCATCATTTAGGAGACGTGGGTAAAGTTGAGTTGGTGGGAACTCTCTTGATTCTGCAGATAATTCTATGTAACTGTCAACGTTACTGAGAGTCTCGAAGTTGATCTTCGAATTCGAACATAAAACAATTCAAGGCTGCTTTCCGGTTGTATATTGAGTAAAAGATCCATCTTCACCGCCCTTGTAATTTGAGTGGCCTGGCTAAGCAGCTTCGCACTGCTTGATTGTTTCAGCTATCAACAGCAACGCCTCGACAACAATAAGCACCGAACTCGTAAGATGTAAGGTCGGCTTTTCCATGCAGCTTTGCCAGCTTTTACACATGGTCACGCCCTTTCCGCTTAGCGATATCAAGCCCATACAAAACCAGGCCAACATCCAACACAGAACCGCCATCCTTGGCGGTACAGGTGGTCTCGTGAATATCCAACTCTGGTTGTTGCTGTTCCAGCTCATTCGATACAGCCGTTAACTTAAACGCATCGGAAATAATCACGCCATCGGGCTT
>QIGP01000032.1 GCA_003228965.1 Gammaproteobacteria bacterium | reverse complement strand
CCGTATATACGCACGTGCTTCTATCCGGTTACTGTCGCCTTTCTCTTGCAAATAGGGAGGAGTCCATATACGCAATGACGTAGCTCTTTAGGGCTCGCGTTGACGTAGTTCTTCAGTGCTCGCAATGACGCAACCCATTTGAATTGTTGACGTAGTCTCCGCCTGGGCTGTCCGTCCATGAAAACGTCGGACTATTGGCAAATTGATCGTCTCGCGCCCAGCTACCCTGAGCCGTCCACGCAACATCGGTTGACTCGACGTCGTCACTGAATACAGTGCAAAAAGATGAGAGAGAAAAATTCAGACTAGTCGTCTCACCAGCGGTTGCTACAACTTCGGCAACAGAAGTGGCGGTGTAGTCGTCGGACAAAGGTGTTACGGATACCGTGTAACTGCCTGCCGTTGTCAACATTGTATAGACACCAGTGGCAGGGTCGCCGGTCGTCTGAAACGGCCCGGCGGTAATTGTGGCGGCGACGCCTGCAGAAGTGATGGAATCGACAACAGCACCGCTAATGGTTGCGGCACTTACAACACCCGTATTCCCACTCGCATCCGTAGCCGAAACATAGACCGTATGTTCACCCTCTGTCAACGTACTTAAATCCAGCATGGCACCGATGTTTTCAATATTGGAGTCAAAGATACCATCTGTTGCAGTAAGCGCTATTGCAGTTGCCCCAGGCGACCAGGGGCGTATCAATATAGGCGTTGGCGCCAACCACAATTTGTGTTGGCTGAGTGCCCGAAGTGTTAGAAAACTGTGTATCGTTTGCTGTTGCTACGAGTTGTACTGACATGCCAGGCATCACTACATTATTGTCAAAGCCTAAACCGATAACCTCGGGGCCGTCGGCGAGCAGGTAAGGCGCTCGGGCTGCTTTCGCTGTGTAGAGCAACGATTGCAGGTTTCGCGGCAAAACAGTGTTTTCAAAGCTACTGCAGTCCTGGAAGAAATTCGTACCAACCTCAAAACCAAACGAAGCAACTCCCAGTTCGCCGTAGGCAAAATCAATGGTACTGCCATCAGCAATGGTCAGACCTGTAATTTGTATCGGATTATAGTCCGTAAAAAAGGCCAGCTTACGCGCCATCGTCCTCAGACTTTCATGGTTAGCGGTGGTTTGATTTACGAACCCCCAAGGGTAGAGAACAAGTTCACTAAACGAATGAATATCAAGGAACACACCTGGCGTATCGTCGGGAGCAGCATCGTTAATGCCGTCGCCTCGAGCGTCGGGGAACAGAGCGCGTACGTAATCTTGAATTGCGGAGACTTCTGGCTCGGACGCGGCGGATGCGCCGCGATAAACGTTACTGCACTCATTGGTAGAAGAACCATTGCAACAGCCCCATTGAAATTCGAAGTTTCGATTGAGGTCAGCACCCCGACTGTCGGAGGTCGGACCGCAATAGTTTTCGTTCGTGTTTTTGCGCCACAAGAGTCCTGTCTCAGCTTGTTGACGGCCATCCGGATTCGCCTGCAGTAACAAATGCATCTCGTGATGATCAACGATCCAGCGGGCATCGGCGTTAGTTTCATAGTTATCGAGAAGGTACAAAGCAAAGCGTGTGTTCAATTCGGCAGTTGCATACTCACGCGCATGCACAGCACTCATCGCAAACACCTTCGGTTTGGGGCCAGAAATAGCGCTGTTGGTGATTTTGAGCACTTGAATATCGTTACCAGTCGCACCATTGGTTTTTTCCCAACTGTCACCTATATCGATCCATTCAGCGAGCGTGGGGTGATCTGCGGCCAACTGAGCCGCGGTGGCAAATGTTTCAGGCACCGTGCGATAACATTCGAATCCTGTAATTCCTGCACGCTGCAACGGTGAACGCTGCCGAGATGTTTGAAGTTGCTCGGTACGTGGACGATCGAGCGACATTTTGAATCCGAGTTTGACTAACTCTACGTACTCAAAGGCATTGAGTTTAATGAGCGCGTATTGTTGTTGGGGGTCAATCATCCAGACATCCACGCTGCCCCCCCAGATCGGCTAACATTTGTTTGTCCGTGCAATGGGCTCTAACAACAACCGTCTCCTGATCGAGAGAAAACCAGGACTCAGCCGATTGGCTGGTGGCAGAAGCGACGACAGAAAACGAAATTAGCAGTAAGAAAAGGAGCGAGCGCATTGAAAATCCCCCGGGCAGTAGAGTAATGTACTGTCACCCCGACAGGCAGAGGCAACGAAATTTTCTTATATTTTTGTTTGGGAAATCATAACATGGACGCCACGTAACAATTTAACATTGAACGGATGCCGTAAGGCAGAAAGTACAGTGACTCACAGGCTGGATGATTCTGTTAGAACTACGGGTTTCCTTTACTAATTTTCGGTTGACAAATCCAAATTTTTTATTCGTCGTCATGCTGTAGTTTTTCTATTGTCCAGTTATAACACGATGTAAAATTTTCTTTTGCTCTTGAACATTGTAAGGCGTATGTTGGTACCGGTCTCATCAATGTGTATTCGTGGAGTGCGTCGACTACCCCGCAACATGGGACTCCAGCGTCCAATCGCTCAGTTGACTCGCCCGCGCCTGCATTCCCCATATCATTGAGGTATTACTATGTTATTATCATCTCGCCGATTACGCGGACTTATTGCAATAGTTCTAGCGGCCTGTGTTGCAATACAGACTCCAACTTCATTTGCCCAAACCAGTTCTTCCGAAGTCGCCATGGAAGAAGTCATCATTACCGGTTCCCGCATTCGACGCGACCCACTCGCCGAAAGCGCACCCATCATGGAACTTGATCCAGGTCAGATTGACGGAACAGGACTGACTAACCTCGGCGACGCCCTTCAGGATCTTCCGATTATGGGATCTGCCATTAACTCGCAGTTCAACGTACCTGGAAACTCCGGCTTTCCGCAGGACGGCTCCGGTATTGGTGCTGGTGCGGTTCAGCTTTCACTACGTAATGTAGGCGCTAAGCGAACTCTAATTTTGGTTGACGGTAAACGCTGGGTACCAGGCGCATCTGCCTCCGGCGTCCCTAACTCTGTGGACCTGAACACTATTCCGGACAATGTTATCGAGCGCATCGAAATATTGCAGGATGGCGCATCGGCAATTTATGGTTCCGACGCAATCGGTGGCGTAGTAAACATTATCACCAACAAGAAGTTCGAAGGCTTCAAGTTCGAAGCTCAAACTGGACAGTTCTTAAGCGAAGGCGACGGAGAGTCGTCCGAACTTTCCGCCCTTTGGGGTGCTGGCAACGAACGTACTCATGTCGTGTTCAGTGCTAGCTATAAAGAAGAGCTAGGCGTTGAAACAGCCGATCGCAGTCGATCAGCCTTCCCCAATCCGGACGCTACAAGTTGCGACGTGCCTGGCACGTTCTGCTCATCCTTTACACCGCAGGGTCGTTTTGTGCTCGGTCCAAACTTTAACTTCGCAAGCGTCACTCTAAACGACGGCGTACTTAACGACGGCGGAGCCAATATTCCAACGTTCGATCCGGCCAACCCGGCTTCTGGTGATTTCAGCGCATTTACTTCCTCAGACCGTTTCAACTATAACGGCCCCGGGTTCAACTTCCTGCGCACACCGAACGAGCGGCTAAACCTGTTCACCTCCATTACGCACGAGCTTAACGACAACATGCGACTACTGTTCACGGCGTCCTACACTAACCGGACGTCAGCAACCAAAGGGGCTCCTGAACCGCTCTGCCTTGGTAACGGCTGTGGTAACCGCATTAACGATAACTTTGTAATTTCCGCACTGAATCCGTTCAACCCGTTCGGGGTCGAGCTGTCTGTAGCCAACGGTAATCTGGAGTTTTTCGGACGTCGCCCTCTAGAATCCGGACCGCGGAGATTCTTCCAGGACGTGAACACTTATTTTGTGAGCTCTACTCTTGAAGGCGAATTCCAACGCGGCAATCGAAATTTTTACTGGGACCTCACCGGTAGCTACGGCGACAATCGCGGCTTCCAGGAGAAATTCAACTCGCACAATGCAGCACGACTTCAGGTTGCTATGGGCGATCCAGCCGTGTGTGCCGCAACTCCAAACTGCGTCCCCTTTAACTTCTTTGGTGGCCAGGGACCGGACGGTAACGGATCGTTCACCCAGGAAATGCTCGACTTTGTCACGTTCACCCAACGCGATTTCTCCGAGCAGACGCTGTCCGATTTAGCTTTAAACCTGTCAGGTGATGTTATGGAGCTTCCTGCAGGTACCATGGGTTTCGCGGTCGGTTTGGAATACCGTGATCAGGAAGGATCGTTCCGACCTGACCCTATCGCCGAAAGCGGCGAAACTGCTGGCATCCCCTCGGGTCGAACCGTAGGTGAGTTCGACGTTACTGAGTACTATGGTGAGCTTGCCATTCCATTAATTGATGGCAATCAGTACGCCGAACTCAACGTGGCGCTGCGTAACTCCGATTACAGCACGGCAGGTTCTGAAGCTACGTACAAAGTAAGCGGTCTGTGGCGTCCTATCGACGACGTCTCGATCCGCGCTTCGGTCTCAACCGGATTGAGAGCCCCAGGCATTGGAGAACTATTTGGTGGCGCCGCGCGTGAAGACTTCACCTTCCTTGATCCATGTGCCGACGTAACCGCGGTCGTCGGTTCCAATAACGGTGGTCGTGATACGCCGCAATCGCAAACCATCATCGACAACTGTGCACAGCTCGGCGTACCTGTAGGCCTTGCTCAAACCAACCCGCAGCTCTCCGCTGTGTCGGCCGGTAATTCAAATCTTATTGCCGAAACGTCTGACAGCTGGACCGCCGGCCTTGTCTACAGTCCTGGCTGGGCCGAGAACAGGTCCTGGGTAGACGGATTCACTGCCACAATCGATTTCTACAACCTTGAAATCGACGATGCCATTCAGGGCCGCGATCCTGGCGACGTAATTACTGCGTGTGTAAATTCTCTTGACGCGGCCTTTTGCGATCTAACACCGCGAACCAGTTCCGGTCAGTTGGGTGTTGTCGATAACGTGTTGCAAAACATTGGTGGCATCGAAGCCTCTGGCTTTGACATCATGCTTGACTATCTCGGACCTTACACACGCTTCGGTCAGTTCGGTGTACGTGTCAATGCCACACATCTTGCCGACTTTACCGAGATCACCAACAACGTTGACGGCACTTCAACCCAGAACGACCGCACGGGTACCCACACCGATGAAACCTTTGCTCGCGCGTTCCCTGACCTGAAAATGACAACCACCATTAACTGGAACCATAATCGCTGGGACGGTAACCTTGCTTTCCGCTGGACCGACGACATGGAAACAGATGGTGGTGGCAAACTTGATTCGGTGATGTTTACTGACCTGCAATTACAGTACACACCAAATTACTTTAACGACGCCGTTAAATTCACACTTGGATTTAACAATCTGCTGGATGAAGATCCACCGATTTGTTTCCCTTGTGGCGTGATTGGTTTGTCGTCGGTGTCACATGACTTGCCAGGCCGAGTTGGGTATTTCCGGGTTTCTTATCAGAGGGACTAGATGAAACCTGAGTATCGAAAAGGCGGCCCTTTGTGGCCGCCTTTTTTTAAGATTGAAGCGTAGGCGCACTTCAAATTCTCAACGTTCACTGCAGACCGTTAGAGTGTGTGCATAGCTCTTACTTGCCTCGAGAATCTCTGGCCATCAACGCATAGGTAGTTGAAATGGATTGACTTACCTCGAACCTCGCGGTAATCGACTAAGTCCGATCCGAGATCCAAACTGGTGCTCGTATTGGCGCGAGACCCGAAACCGCAGTGTTCGCACAGTCTACCAAACTACCGAAGCGAACTTCGCGCCCACTCAGGCCAGGGCCATAGTGAGCGTATTTTCCTGAATTTGTCATTAAGACGCGTGCCGAAGGAGGAAACACAGGTTCGGTTATTGAACACCAGCACACATCGGAAACCAGTTTTACGCCTGCGTCCAACAGAGCCTCTTCTGTACCCTCTTGGCGAAGTTCAATACGTGTTGCACGTCCCAAGGTGATTATTGTAGCCACGTTTTCGCTCACTCTACGTCCGGCGAGGGCGGTTAAAAAAGACCGGCTCTCTTGAGTTGAAAAGTGCGGACTACCCAGCGCCACGAGATCTATTGCTTCACCACCTGAATTAAACTGTTGTCAAACCCTGGAAAAATCTTCCAAACCAACGTGGAAAAGTTCGGCGCCTGGTAAATGAGGCAAATCTGCCTCGGTTGTAACTCCAGCAATATGAAGCATTGGTGCAGAGGACGTTGTGCCGAAAGCGGCACAAAGTGCTTTGAGTTCATCGTCACTTGGCGAACTGTTTTCCAATCCACGCACTAGCGGAATCTGCTCAGGTACGGCTTCACCTAACAGCCAGCCCAGCATCGGCCAGAAAGAATCATCGGCGTTTTCAGGCTCGGTTACGTTTACGACACAACCAGCGGCCCGGTTCGCAGAATAGTATACGCCTGACTTAGGTGCACGCCCCGTAAGCGCAATACATAAATCCAGCATGTCAGGATGTTTCTCGGTCCGTGCTCCAAGGGCACTGTTGGCGTAAACAACGGCGTTGGATTCTGCCCACGCAATATCTTCACCCTTCTCTGGGCTATTTTCCAATAGATATGGAGCGCAAGTAAAACTCGGTTGCGCCCCCATAGAAACATAGCTATCCGCTAGTTTACTAGCCGCATTTCCAAAGACCGGATCTACGCCCTGTTCACGCCAGTTGGCGTGATCAACCGAGATTGCATTGAGCGTGGTTGGAACTCGAACCTTAGCTTCCATGGCTGCCATTCGTTCGGCAAAAAGCAGTAATGCAGGATCTGCATAGATACACCCGTCAATGTGAACTCGAGTGATATCAGTCAGACACTTAGCCCCCTGCACACGAGCCATAGCTACGACCACTTCCATCGCAATCTTTACTGCTTCGCCCTCACTGCCTGCAAGCATTTTACGGTCTATATCGGTAAGTATAAGCTCGAGTAATTCTTGGGGCGCAAGCAAAAGCTGCAACGTTCCAACTTCAATTCTGTCGGTGTGAATTACCGCGTGTGACTGATTAGCCAGAGCGTTATAGTCGTCTTGGTCCAGCCTTAGAATC
>QIGP01000142.1 GCA_003228965.1 Gammaproteobacteria bacterium | reverse complement strand
CGCAACGCTTCCACCCATTAGCGCGGCAATACGCTCTGTGCCTTCGCGCACACGCGTTACTTTGTTAGCTAGTGAGCCAAGGCGTTTTTGAAACACTACGGCTTCCAAATCGGGAATACGATCGTGTAGTGATTTTTGTTTGTCACTTGTCCAGAAAAACTCAGCGTCGGCCAGTCGTGGAGCCACTACGCGTTCGTTACCCTTTTTAACCTCGTCAGGCTGGGTGCTTTTCAAATTACTCACGGTGATGAACCACGGCAGAATTTCGTGCTGCTTGTCGTTTGCTGCGACCACTGGAAAATAACGTTGATGGTCTTTTAAAGTCGAAATGAGTACTTCAGGTGGTAAGTCCAAAAAGCGCTTGTCGTACTCCCCTGCTACCGGTACAGGCCACTCAACAAGCGCGGTGATTTCCGTTAGCAATTCCTCGTCGCTTACAACCGCACCACCGCAGCCTTTTGCTGCAGCTTCGACCATCTCGCGAATTAATTGGCGGCGCTCGTTAAAGTCTACAATTACCCAGCCTTCGTCCTTCAGTCGTTCCGCGTATTCGTCTGCATGGTTTAGCTTGATGGCGCCGGGAGCGAGGAAGCGGTGACCATAGGTGGTAACGTCCGTAGGCATGCCAATAAGGGTAGCGGGCACGTGCTGGTCGCCCAGCATCATGACGGCCCAGTGTACGGGTCGTACAAATTCAATGTCGGAGTCTCCCCAGCGCATACGCTTTGGAATAGGTAGTTTGGTGAGTGCTGTTTGTATAACGCAGGGCATTAAAGATTCTGCAGTAGCGCCCTGCTCCGTGCCTACGTAATACAACCACTCGCCCTTATCGGTTTTGGTAGTTTGAATATCACTAACGGCAATGTTACACGACTCGGCAAACTTCTCGGCGGCTTTAGTAGGGTTGCCGTCGTTGTCGTAGGCTATCTTTACGGGAGGTCCGCGTCGTTCTACTTTCTTGTCGGCTTGTACAAGCTCAAGTTTGTCGAGCACAATGGCGAGTCGTCTGGGAGACGAGTACGCGTGCAGGGTCGTGTAGTTGAGTTTAAGCTCGGCAAGCTGTACCGCTACAGAATGTGCAAATGCGTTCTGAAGATTCTCGAGCGCTTTGGGAGGAAGCTCTTCCGTGCCTAGCTCTACTAAAAAAGTATTTGTGTTGTTAGCCATTGGTGCCGTTACCTGCCGGAGTTTTAATAAGAGGAAAACCAAGCGCTTCACGGCTGGCAAGATAGGTTTCGGCAACGGTGCGGGCCAGCGTGCGAACACGCAGTATGTAGCGCTGTCGCTCTGTTACCGATATGGCCTGGCGTGCGTCTAACAGGTTAAACGTGTGTGACGCTCGCAGTACCTGCTCGTAAGCAGGAAAAGGAAGCTTTTCTTTAACCAGCCTGGCGCACTCTTTTTCGCAGTGATCGAACTGGGTAAACAAAGCATCGACGTCGGCTAGTTCAAAATTGTAGCGGCTCTGTTCCTGTTCGTTCTGCAAATATACATCGCCGTATGAAATGTCGCCATCGTCATGTTTGGCCCAGACAAGGTCGTACACGCTGTCGACACCTTGTAAGTACATAGCTATGCGTTCAAGCCCGTAAGTAAGTTCACCGGTGACGGGTTTGCAATCGATGCCGCCGGCTTGCTGGAAGTAAGTAAACTGCGACACTTCCATGCCGTTAAGCCACACTTCCCAACCAAGGCCCCAGGCCCCGAGTGTTGGCGATTCCCAGTTGTCTTCTACAAATCGAATGTCGTGAACAAGCGGGTCAACGCCCATGGCGCGTAGCGAATCGAGATACTGCTCCTGAATGTCGAGAGGCGCCGGCTTGAGTACGGTCTGGAATTGAAAGTAATGCTGCAATCGGAACGGGTTGTTACCATATCGACCGTCGGTCGGGCGGCGACTGCCCTGCACGTAGGCTGCACGCCACGGCTCAGGCCCAATGCTGCGAAGAAACGTAGCGGGGTGAAACGTACCGGCCCCAACTTCCATATCGTAGGGTTGCATGATTACGCAGCCACGTTTAGCCCAGAATGACTGAAGGTTTAACAGCAGTTCCTGGAACGTTTCGGGCGCCGGATTAACGGCAGGCGGTGTAGTCATGTTGTGTCCTTATAGTCCTGATCTTACAAACAGGCTCTCGTCATTTGCCAATCTGCTGAATGGGCTCGATCGCGCGAGCCCGATTCATGTTCTGTTTCACATTAATGTGCGGCGTGTTGGGGTACTATTTTTGCCGTGTCGCAATGCCGCATCGAACGCGCAGTATACCGATGTGGACGCGTCTTGTGCATGCACGCCGACCGCACTACAATAGAGCAATCAATACGATTAGTTGCACTATATTGGTGCGTTAATGTTTGTTGTAGCCACCAAAAGCCTGATTCTAAAGGGCTCTTTAGTTGGCATAGTTTATGCAATGTGAGTGCAATCGTATAGCTTTGTTTGGCGCAGGCGGTCTGCGCGCCCCAATTCAGATCATGTATTAATCCGGAGGACATCATGGCATCGAAGGATGTGTTAGCTCTCATTAAAGAGAAGGAAATCAAGTTCATTGATTTACGCTTTACCGACACGATTGGCAAAGAACAGCATGTAACGGTTCCACATCACCAAATCGACGAAGACTTTCTTTCTGAAGGTAAAATGTTCGACGGATCTTCAATTGCCGGCTGGAAAGGCATTAACGAGTCTGACATGGTGCTGATGCCCGACCAGTCAACCGCGGTACTCGATGTTTTCGCGGAAGAGCCTACTCTGAACATACATTGCGACGTGCTAGAGCCATCCGACGGTCAGGGCTATGGACGCGATCCTCGTTCACTTGCGAAACGTGCTGAGGCCTATCTTGCGTCAACCGGAATCGCCGACGAAGCGTTCTTCGGACCTGAAAACGAGTTCTTTATATTTGACGACGTGCGCTACGGCGACGAAATGGGTCGGTCGTTTTTTGCCATCGACTCAATCGAAGCCGCCTGGAACAGCTCGAAAGAATACCCGGAAGGCAACAGCGGACATCGACCAGGCGTGAAGGGCGGTTACTTCCCTGTGCCTCCGGTCGACACACTGCACGACCTTCGTTCTGCTATGTGTCTGGCACTAGATGACATGGGGTGTCCAACAGAAGTACATCACCACGAAGTTGCTACTGCCGGTCAATGCGAAATTGGTGTTGCATTCAACAGCCTTGTGCGTAAAGCCGACGAAGTTCAAATTCTAAAGTACGTCGTAATGAACGTTGCATCTGTATACGGTAAAACCGCTACATTTATGCCTAAACCACTGGTTGGCGACAACGGTAGCGGTATGCACGTTCACCAATCGCTTAAGAAAAACGGCAAGAACCTCTTTACGGGCGACGGCTACGGCGGTTTGTCAGACACAGCTCTATATTACGTTGGCGGCATCATCAAACATGCCAAAGCACTGAATGCGTTTACCAACGCAAGTGTGAACAGCTATCGACGTCTGGTTCCAGGATTTGAAGCGCCAGTAAAGCTTGCCTACTCGGCACGTAACCGCTCTGCGTCTATTCGTATTCCTTACGTGGCTAACCCGAAAGGGGCTCGTGTCGAAGTACGCTTCCCGGACTCAACGGCTAACCCGTACCTGGCCTTTGCGGCATTGTTAATGGCTGGTCTCGATGGCATTCAAAACAAGATTCACCCAGGCGAACCCTCTGATAAAGATTTGTACGACTTGCCTCCGGAAGAAGAGAAGTTGATTCCAGAAGTGGCGTTCTCACTGGACGAAGCGCTAGCGTCTTTGGACAGCGATCGTGACTTCCTGAAAGTCGGTGGCGTATTTAGCGACGACCTGATTGATGCTTACATCGAATTGAAAAACGAAGATGTGGCCAGACTGCGTTTAGCGACACATCCTGCTGAGTTCGATCTGTACTATAGTCTTTAAGATCAAGCTCTTATAGGCTCCGCACGTGAGCGGGCAAGTCGGGTATGGCACCTGCCCTGCCCGCTCACGGGCTTAATCCACAAAAGTTCACCTAGCTTTTGTGGAACAAATACCCCTATTTCGTTGGTCAAAACGGTAAGTCAGGCTATTCTCTGTGGACTATGATCTTAAAACATTGGCTGATAACAAGCGCCCTGGCCGTCGCTGCAATTCCCGCCGGGGCAGAACTGTACCGCTGGGTAGATGCGTCAGGTACCGTGCACTATTCCGATACGCCCCAAGAGGGAGCACAGAAGATAGTTCTCAAGCCGACCAACGTCATTCGCAGTCGTCGTTCTGTAGCGCCCAACAACGCGTCGGGATCTTCGGGTGGCGAAACACCGGGTGCCGAACCCGGCGAATTGGGTCTACCCATTCCATACACCGATGTGATCGTACGTTCTCCGTCACCGGACGAAACACTTTGGAACCTGGGCGGGACGCTTGTCGTACAAGTACAAATCAAACCCGCTCTACAAGTCGGGCACGGTGTGGTGTTGTTTTACGACGGACGCCAGGTCAACAACGAAGCAGTAGCCTCTACGTCAATAACCATCGACAATGTGTATCGTGGACAGCACACGGTGCGAGCCGCGGTCAAAGATCAGGAAGGCAATACGGTCTTCAACGGAGAGTCTGTAACGTTCTTCGTGCAGCAGTCTACCGGCAGCTAAACACTCTAAACGAGAGTTTTAAGATAAGCACCGAGCATTGTTCGAGGTGGTTACGTTCGCTCGTCGCAAATCCAACCGCGGCGTACGTTCAAGTTAGGCCTGCCTTCGCTACATTCTTCAGCTATAAATCAAGTCGTCTAACCGATGGCCGTTAACTTAAACGGCGTGCGCTCGCGTTTTAGCGGGGAGGGCATGGCCTTGCTGGACGCATTGAACGTAAGCGTAATTGTGCTCGACGCTGAGCTAAACATGCTCTTCATGAATCAGGCCGCGGAGGCGCTAAGCGGTACGACTCGCAATCGCGTTGTTGGCTTGAAGTTTCACGACCTGTTTAACGGAGGAGGAGGCGACAGCATTATAACGCTGGTTAGTCGCACACTGGAAATGTCCGGGTCAATGGAAATTCGCGAACTGGAGCTTGTTCCACTTGGCGATCCGGAACATCGCCTGGACGTAGATGTTACCGCTATCCCGTTTGACGACAATTGCATTGTGCTGGAACTTCGCGACGTCGCCAATCGGTTGAGCATTGAACGCGACAACGAGCTTAAGTCGCAAAACTTGGTAAGCCGTACCATCACCAAACAGCTTGCTCACGAAATCAAAAATCCGCTCGGTGGACTACGGGGTGCAGCACAATTGCTTGCACGTCGTTTGCCAACACCTGATTTGCAAGAATACACCGACGTCATTATTCACGAAGCCGATCGACTGGTTCACCTGGTGGACGCAATGCTCGGCCCAAACAAGCCCACACATCGTAAACCAACCAACTTGCACCGCGTGCTCAACCGCGTTTACACGCTTGTAAGCAGTGAGGCGAGCGAACACGTAAAAATCGAACGCGACTACGACCCAAGTCTTCCCGACATTCTGATTGACGAAGACCAAATTACGCAGACAGTGTTGAATCTTGCACGCAACGCGCTACAAGCCATTGGGCACTCGGGCCACATTGTGTTTCGTTCACGTGTTGAACCTGGCTTTACCATTGGTGAGAAACGTCACGCCCTTGTGGCACGCATAGATATCCAGGACAGTGGAAGCGGCGTTCCTTGCGAACTTCGCGAACAAATATTTTATCCGTTGGTTACCGGACGTACCGACGGTGTAGGTTTGGGACTTGCTTTGGCCCTTGACCTCGCACACAGGCATAACGGCTTGATCAAGTTACAGCCTGGCACGCCAACCGTATTCAGCCTGTACCTGCCATTAATCAGGGAAGACAAATAATGACTCAAGACTCGGACATCACTGTCTGGCTTGTTGACGACGACCCATCTATTCGGTGGGTGCTGGAAAAATCACTGCGTGAGGCGGGCATAAACTCGTCGAGTTTCGACCACGCTCAGCCATTGCTTGACGCCTTAACCACGAACCAACCCGATGTTGTTATTGCCGACATTCGCATGCCCGGAATTAGTGGTCTTGATTTGGTGGCTCAGCTAAAAAACGACGTGCCCGACTTACCGGTAATTGTCATCACCGCGCACTCCGACCTTGAAAGTGCGGTTGGTGCTTACCAGTCGGGGGCGTTTGAATATTTACCCAAACCGTTCGACGTGGACGAAGCGGTGCGTCTGGTTCGACGAGCGGCAAGCCAGGGTGGGTCGAGCTCTAAAGATGCAAAGCCTATATTATTTCCAGGCTTCATCGGACAGGCACCTGCCATGCAGGAAGTGTTTAGAGCCATCGGACGTTTGAGCAGTTCGTCCATGAACGTTTTGGTTACCGGTGAATCCGGTACCGGTAAAGAACTGATTGCCCAGGCATTGCACCAGCACAGCCCGAGAAAAAACGAAGCGTTTATTGCTTTAAATACATCGGCTATACCAGCGGAGTTACTGGAGTCAGAGTTGTTCGGGCACGAGCGCGGTTCGTTTACAGGCGCCGACCGTCAGCGCATTGGCCGGTTTGAACAAGCAGATAAAGGTACGCTGTTTCTTGACGAAATTGGTGACATGCCTGCGTCGCTGCAAACGCGATTGCTGAGGGTGTTAGCCGAGGGCGAGTTTTACAGGGTAGGAGGGCAGCTGTCGGTTAAGGTCGACGTGCGTGTTATAGCTGCAACCCACAAAAACCTTGAACAGAAAGTAGCCAACGAAGAGTTTCGCGAAGACCTTTACCACCGCTTGAATGTCATTCAGATACAGTCGCCACCATTACGTGAACGACGCCAGGATATTGAAGTATTGCTGGATCACTACCTGCACGTAGCCGCCACGGAATTGGGCGTTGAGCCCAAGCAACTGAGCAAGCGTGCTCGCATACTTCTGGCCAACTTTCGCTGGCCTGGAAACGTTCGCCAGCTAATTAACGCTTGTCGCCGTCTCACCGCTTTGGCACCGGGCCGGGAAATTCGTGAACAGGATGTTCCGGCAGAGCTAGGCGGTGGTCTTGTTAGCGGCCGCGGCGACCACGACTGGACGTTGGCCCTGGCCCACTGGGCCGAGCAAAACGCGAATGGCAATCGGCCAGAGTTACTCAAAGAAGCATT
>QIGP01000420.1 GCA_003228965.1 Gammaproteobacteria bacterium | reverse complement strand
AATATCAGTATCCCGATGGACGCCATGAACGAGAAGGTTGTTCCTGTTATTGCGAAGAACCAGTAGACGCCTACAACGGACAGAGCAATTGAAATCATGATGGACAGGGGGTAGAGCAGTGATTCGAACATGGCCGCCATTACGAAGTAAATTAGCAGGACAGCCAGGACTGTGTTGATCAGCATTTGCTTCTGGGCATCGTTCGATTGATCGTATCCGCGTCCAAGCTGCCAGCTGTATCCCACAGGGAGTTTATAGCTTTCCATGGCGCGCTCGACGCCGGGCTTCACGGCCTCAATTGAGCTGCCTTCGACGTAGTTTGCTTCGATGATGACAGCGGTATTGCGTTTCACTCGTCGAATGAGCTGCGGCCCGTAGTTCACGTGGAAACGGGCTACCGAGCTAAGTTCAATTTGCTCGCCAGCATCTGTGTACAAAGGCAGTTTTGCCAGGTTTGCGATGGTTTGTTGCTGGTCATCCTGGAACGCCAGTCGTACGTCTACCTCGCCATTTTCTGCGCGAAATTCGCGCAAGTTTTCACCACGCATGGCTACCGATACGGCGCTTGCAACCGCCATTGGCGACAGTCCGAAGCGAGCGGCTTTCTCACGGTCGACAACAACCTGGAGTTCTTGCTCTTTTTCAAAATTTTCAAGACGCACATCTTCGAGACCTTCGACTTGACTGAGTATGGGAAGGACTTCGCGTGCGTTAATGGCGAGTTGTTCGCTCGAGTCGCCCTGGATCTGGAGTGTAAAGCCGGTGCCGCCACCTTCGTCATCAAATTTGAAACTGGGCTCCCCAATAATAATTTCGGGAATCTCTTCACTAATAAGTGCAATGATTTCTTTGGTGCTTTTAGTGGCAATGTCGTCGTCGGTTAACAAGAGCGTCGACTGAGCTTCTTCTTCGTTGTAGTAAGAGTAAACCGCATCAATATTCAGGCGCTCTTTATTGCTGTAAAGATAGTCTTCGACTTTGTCGACGGCTTGCTTAACGGTCTTAAGAGGGTAGTTGGCTTTCAAGTAATAAGGCATGAAAAGGCGTCTCCCCGCCTCTTGAGGAAACATGTCAACGTGCACAAGTTTGACGGCGCCGGCGCCCGAACCCAACAATAGCAATGTCACCACGAACATGGTCCAGGGACGTTTGAGCGCGCCGGCCAAAGTGCCTCCGTACCACGCGGTGAGGCGATTCATGAACGACGATGACGATTTGGGCGGTGGTATCTTGACGCGTGCAGCGAGCATCGGCACGAGCGTTTGTGAGATAACAAGTGAGGCAAGCATGGCCACTGTAATGGCCAAGGCTACGTGAGTCAGAAATATGGACAGCTGATTCTTTTCACCGAATATAATTGGAAGAAAGACGCTGATTGAGGTGAAGGTGCCGGCGATAACGGCCAGGCCAACTTCGTTGACAGCTTTAGTAGTTGTTGCCAACGGGTGAGAGTCGTCCATTTGACGTCGCCGGAAGACGTTTTCGGTGACAACTACGGCGTTGTCTACGAGCATGCCAACGGCGAGCATCATACCCATCATGGACAGCACGTTTAGCGAGAGCCCGAAGAAGTAGAGCGCCGCCAGGGTGATCAGAAGCGACAACGGAACGGACAGAGTAACAATCAAAGTGGTCGACAGCTGGCGCAGGAATAAATACAAAACGAGGATGGCCAGGAGGGCGCCGACGAGCCCCGATACCACCAGGTCGGACAACGTCTCTCGAATGTTGTCGCCCTGGTTTTGCAGTTCGAATATTTTCACATCGCGTAGTTGTGGCGAACTGCGCACTTTGTCCACTTCTTTTAATACCCGGTCGGTGACTTCTACGATATTGGCGCCGGTGCTCTTGAAGATATTTATGCCAATGGCGTAAGTACGATCGAGGTGTCGCCCGTAGTTACGCTCGGGAATTCGTAGCTCAACGTCGGCTACGTCGTCGAGAGTCAGGTTGCCCGTGCCAATTTTGAACTCGCGAAACTGTTCAATTTTGGTGAACTTACCTTCAGGTCTTACGTTTAAGCGCAAATTGTTGTCGGTAATAGTTCCAGCGCTCATCGAAAAGTTCGCGCGTCTCAGTGCGTCGCGAACTTGACGCGCGTCGACGTTGTGGGCCGACAGTCGGCCTGGATCGAGCAGAATGCGAATTTCGGAGGGGTCTACGCCCTGTAGTTCAACCCGGGAGACTCCTTCGACGCGCTCGATACGACGTTTAAGTAACTTATCGAGCATGTCGTAGGACTGAGACAGGTCGCGTTCGCTTGAGATGCGTAGTACCAAGACCGGTTGATCGGCCAACGAGCCTGTAAACACGAACACGTTACGTACATCGGCTGGTAGTTGATCGCGGGCCGCATCAAGCCGTGCACGTGCCTCAATGCCTTTGGCCTGGGCTTCTTCGCCGAGTTTGAACTGGACGAATATGCGCGATTCGTTGCTGTTGCTCCAGGACTGCATGTCTTCGACGCCGCTGAGGGTGGCGAGCGCCTCTTCCAGTGGACGGGTAATGACACGTTCTACCTCGGCAGGCGTAGAACCAGGGTAAGGGACTTGCACGAAAATACCGGGCCACTCTACATCCGGCCATTTTTCAAGTGGCAGGAGGTGGGATGAAATTAAGCCAACAAGGCAGAGGGCCACGAATATCATGGTGATGCCGACAGGCCGTCGAATGGCTGTTTCTGTATGTTTCATTCGGACATCGCCGGTGCAGCTGCGACCACAGGTATGGCGGTGCTTGCGTCAACTTTGAATCTCTTACGGTCAAGTAACGAGTACACGACCGGGATGACCAACAGCGTTAGCGCCGTTGATGTCAGTAGCCCGCCGATAACGGTGATGGCCAATGGCGCGCGAATTTCGGAGCCGTCTCCGAAGCCGATGGCCATGGGCAGAAGTCCTAATGCCGTAGTAACTGTGGTGATGAGAATGGGCCGCAGGCGGGTTCGTCCTGCCTCTTTAATGGCCTGGATTTTTTCCATGCCTTCACTGCGCAACTGGTTAATCAGGTCAACCAGAACAATCGCGTTGTTGACTACTATGCCTGCAAGCATGATTGCGCCTATAAACACGACGACGTTAATAGTCGTTCCAGTCAGGTACAAGGCCAGAATGGCGCCTACAAAGGCGAGCGGTATGGTAAACAGAATCACCAATGGGTGAATGATGGACTCGAACTGGGCGGCCATAACCAGGTAGACCAGAAAGACAGCCATGATGAGCGTAAACATCATTGAGGAGAATGAGTCTTGCATCTCCGTATTTTGTCCGCCGATTTCTGTCATTGTGCTAGCGGGTAAAGTTAGCTCTGCCAGCGTATTTTCAAGGTCTACTACTGCAGCGCCCAGATCGCCTTTGGAAAGGCTTGCTGAGATGATCGCTACGCGCTCCTGATCGCTGCGTCGAATTTCAGTAGGGCCCATTTCAATCGATACGTCGGCGACCGATTGAAGTGAAACCGGTCGTTCGCTTAGCGGATTGACAATGAGGTTTCGCAGTTCATCGATCGTCGCATTTTGCGTGTTAACGCTTCGTACGAGCACGTCTATTTTGCGATCGCGAATGCTGTAGCGTGTGGCCACGTTTCCGCGCACGTTGGCCACCACAGTGTCCGCCACGTCCCGAACGCTGAGGCCTAGTTGATGAATGCGTGCCTGGTCAAACTGAATCTGGACTTCGGGGTTGCCATTTTCAATAGTGGTTTTAACATCGATGAAGCGTTCGTTGGCGTTGAGGGCCTGAACAATTTGGTCGCTAGCTTCCCGTAAGTCTTCAAGATTGTAACCTCGCACTTCCACTTCGAGCGGTGTGCTTAAGGTGAACAGCGCTGGACGCGAAAATTCATATTGCACGCCGGCCATATTACCGACAGCTTCGCGCATCGCTTCCAACGCCTCTGCCTCAGCAGTTTCGCTAGATCCCGGTTTGAGCCGCAAGCTCAAAACAGCCGTGTTCTCACCGGAGTCTACCGGGCTGGCATCGAGTCGATTGCCGGACCCTGCTACTGAGAAACTGGTTTCCAGAGACTCGATTTCTTTGGTGGCTTCAAACGCTTTACTCACCGCGGCGTCGGACTGTGCAAGAGTCGATCCTGAGGCTAGCCTCATATCAACTTGAAATTCGCCTTGTGAGAGCTGGGGAATGAGTTCAGTGCCAAGTCGCGGTAGTAACGTACTTGCACCAATCAAAGCGCCGGCCGCCAATGCGATTATGATAAAGCGGTGGTTCAGGCTCCAGCTAAGCAGGGGGGCGTAGATGCGTGCCAGAGCTGAATTGATGGTTTGTACAATCCACACAAACGGGAAGGCAATGTAGCCTAGTAACTTGGCTACGAGGCCTATGAGTACACCAAAGAACCAGGCGATTTTAGCGAAGAAACGGGTAATGATGTTGGGTGGAAGATTGTCTTCGTGATCGTGGTAGTTCTCTTTGCCTTGCCAGCCGCTCAGCATTGGGATTAGCGTGAGTGCGACCAGCAGGGAGAATATCAGTGCAAAAGTAACGGTTAGTGCCTGGTCTCGAAATAGTTGGCCCGCGATGCCGCTCACAAACACCATGGGAAAGAACACGGCAATGGTAGTGAGTGTGGCAGCTACTACGGCGCCACCAACTTCGCTGGTGCCTTTGCGGGCCGACTCAAATATGCCGGTACCTTTTTCCCGGTGTCTGGAAATATTTTCCAGCACGACGATTGAGTTGTCGACCAATAGGCCAACCGCCAGGGCGATGCCGCCGAGCGACATGATATTGAGCGTCACGTCGTACAGATACATTAATATGAAGGTACCGATGATAGATACGGGAATGGCAACGGCTACCAATAAGGTTGCGCGGAAGTTGCGCAAGAAAAAATACAATACGAGAACTGCGAGGAGTCCGCCTATGGCCGCTGCTGTCTGAACTTGTTTTACCGCTCCCGAGATGAAAGTAGATTCGTCATACATGACGTCAAGCTGCATGTTGTCCGGCAGCGATTCCTTGATACTTTCCAGGCTGTCTTTTAGATTGCCAGCCACGTTTACGGTATTGGCATCGCCTTCCTTGTAGACGGCAAGTTCAACACTCTCACGCCCGTCGACGCGGGTAATAGCTTCCCGCTCTTTGTTGCTGTTGGTAATTTGGGCGACGTCGCGCAGGTAGACTGTTTGGGATCCGGGTGACGGAATAATGGAGTCGCCAATTTCGGACACTGATTGAAATTCATTAATGGTTCGTACCATGTAACGCTGAGAACCATCTTCAAGGCGACCGCCCGACAAGTTGACGTTTTCAGCACGTAGTTGCGCAATGATTTGGTCGATGGAAATGCCCAACTGGGCAATGCGCTGCTGGTCGACGAGTACCTGAATTTCTTCTTCGAGCCCGCCGCTAACTTTTACGGCGGCCGTACCCTCGATGGCTTCCAGAGAGTTTTTAAGCTCTTCGTCGGCTACTTGTCTGAAGTAGCGTAGCTCGTTAGAGCTGATACTGCCAGCGATCTCCGGGCTTTTCGACAAGGCCAGGCGCATGATAGGTTCGTTTGACGGATCGAAACGCAGTAGAAGAGGGCGGCCGGCGTCGTCGGGCAAGTCGAGTAGATCGATTTTTTCGCGAACATCGACGCCCGCGTAGTCCATCTCCGTGCCCCAAATGAATTCGAGGATAACGTCGGATTGACCTGAACGTGAAACGCTGCGTACTTTACGCACGTTTTTAATGACACCCACCGCTTCTTCAATGGGTTTTGTAATCAGGTTCTCGATTTCCAGCGGTGCTGCGCCCGTCATCTCTGTGCGGATCGTTACCGTAGGGTAGGACATGTCTGGCAACAGGTTGACGCGTAATCGGGTCAGGGACACGAAGCCAAAGAGAATGATGGCGAGCGTCACCATTAGTACGGTAATTCGACGTTCTGTTGCGATGTCTACGATGCGCATTGTCAGTGTCTCAAAGGTCTGTTTGATTCATGGTGAAGGCAGGGTGTGTTGCTCCCGTGCCCGCGGTTAATACCCGATGCGATGCTACTCGGTTGCTTGGGCGACAGCCGTTTCAGATGCTGTGTGAGACATGTCTGTCGTATCGGCACCGCCAACGACTTTGATGAGTCCATTGTCTTTTAGTCCGTTTTGTCCGATGACAATGACCTTTTCGTTGCCATCCAGGCCTTCAAGGACCTGAATGTTCTGCCCACTGACGTGGCCTGTCACGATGACCTGCTGTCGGGCTTTGTCCCCTTCGGCAATAAAGACGGAGGGTTGGCCGTCGCTTTCTACGACGGCGCCGCGAGGTAGTAGTACGGCGTCTTCAAAGGTGTCATAGACAATTGCGATGCGGCCGAACATGCCAGGTTTTAATACGGCAGAGTCATCGTTGACTTCGATGGTAACTTTAAACGTACCTGTTGCTGGATCGACGACCGGACTCACTCGTGCTATAGAGCCTACAAACGGTTTGCCGGGAAGAGCATCTACCAGCAAGTCGACGCGCTGCTTGGCCTGCAGTTTTTGAAAGTCTTGCTCTGGAACATAAAGATATGCAAGCAATGGTTCGAGGTCTGTAATAGTGAATGCAGACTCTCCAATATTTATGTTGTTACCCGCTTTAATGCTCCGTTGCGAAATGACGCCGCTGATGGGCGCTCGAATAGTGGTGTAGCTCAGTTCCAGCCGGGTGAGTTCGTAAGTGGCTTTGAGGGAATCTACGTCATAGCGCAGGCCTTCAAAGACACCGGCCGGGAGAAGCCCTTTTGCGTGTAACTCGATATTGCGCTGGTAGTCCTGAGAGACTTTGTCAACGTTGGCTTTGGCCCGAACGAGTTCCAGGCGTAGTCTGGAGTCATCAATTTTTGCCAGGGCTTGGCCGGCTTTTACGACATCACCTTCTTCAACCAGAAGACGAATTAACTCGCCTCCAACCTTCGCTTTGACTTGTGCTTCGCCATCGGCTTCCAAAGACGCGGTGCCAACGTAAACGGCGTTTACGTTACCGCGCCCTACGCTTGCAATTTCCACGGGCACGGGTTCGGGGGCTTTATCTTCTTCATCGTTTTTCGCTGTCTTGCCATCGGAGCCTGGAGCCTGGCAGGCGAGAAGGGCGAAAGTGCTCAGTACCAACCAGTACGTTTTACGGTTCATAGTGACATTCTCGTAGTAGAAATAAGTAGTGGGTTACGCACACAGTCGGTATGCA
>QIGP01000090.1 GCA_003228965.1 Gammaproteobacteria bacterium | reverse complement strand
GTTCATTGCACCAAAAGGCTATACCTTGCTGGCGGCTGACTACTCGCAAATTGAATTGCGCATCATGGCGCATTTGTCAGGCGACGAAGGGCTTACACTCGCATTTGCCGAAGATCGTGACGTACACAAGGCAACCGCCTCTGAAGTATTCGACACGCCGCTCGATGAGGTCACCATCGATCAGCGCCGCTCTGCCAAAGCGATTAACTTTGGACTGATTTACGGCATGTCGGCATTTGGGCTTGCCAAACAGCTCAACATTACAAGACACGCCGCTCAGGACTACGTGAACGTTTATTTCGAACGCTATCCGGGCGTTCAGAATTACATGGACCGCACGCGGGAACAGGCCAAAGAAACCGGTTATGTCGAAACGGTCTTCGGACGCCGTCTCTATCTACCTGACATTAACGCCCGCAACGGGCAGCGCAGACAGTACGCCGAACGTAGCGCCATCAACGCCCCCATGCAGGGCACGGCGGCCGACATCATCAAACTGGCCATGTTGTCTGTACATGAATGGCTCAAGACATCTGACGTGGATGCGCGTCTATTAATGCAGGTTCACGATGAACTCGTGCTGGAGGTTGCAAGCGATCAGCTCGAATCTGTGAAAAATGAAGTGATTCGACTCATGTGTGACGCGGCCAGCCTGAACGTGCCACTCAGGGTTGATGCGGGTAGCGGAACTAACTGGGATGAAGCCCACTAGGAATTCCGTACGCCGAATTAGGTAAAGCTGTAACTTATTGTTTTTAAATACATGTTTGAGAAACTTTCAGTTTTCGGAACTAAACCCTAAACGCTCACTCAAAGTTATTAAGCGTGTGATGACGCTAGTCCGCTGCCCTCCCTGTGCGGATGACTGCCCGGCCACCCCATGCCGGGCGCAGGTTAAACCCTGGCGCCTCCCCTAATCGGCGCCGGGGTTTCTTCTTATTGGATAGTCCAAAAATTCTCCAACAACTTCCCGAGCCTCGTCGACGCCGTGCTTGCTGAGCGCAGAGAACAGTTGAATGCCGACACCAGGTGAGAGCTGTTTTCGCGTTTGTTCGAAACTTTTGGCGGCAGCGCCACGACTTAGTTTGTCGCTCTTGGTTAACAAAATATGGACAGGGCAGCCGGACTCTCCGGCATAGTCGAGCATTTGGCGGTCGAACGGCATGAGTGGTCGGCGCGAATCCATCATTACTATCAGGCCTGACAAGCACTTACGCTGCTCGAAGTAGTCCCCCATGAGCGCGTGCCAGTGTCTTTGCACGTGCTTGGGCGCTTTAGCAAAACCGTAGCCCGGCAAATCCACCAGGCGGCGGTCGTCCGTCGGCAACTGAAAAAAGTTAATCAGCTGGGTACGCCCCGGAGTCTTACTGGTGCGCGCTAGTCCACGCCGCTGGGTGATCACGTTGATGGCCGTCGACTTGCCTGCGTTGGAACGCCCGGCAAACGCGACCTCCCGACCCGTATCCGGGGGAAAACCCCCGACATCGTTGGCACTTTTCAAAAACTGTATGGTCTGAAATTGAGACATGAGGGTATCTGGATTAGAACTAAAATAGTGTACAATTCCGGCTCTTACCGGACCTGTGACGCAACTTAGCACAGCTCCGGCTACCTTGATGCCCGCTTTTGGAGGAACCACGCCGTGATGCGTTTTTTATTGATGAGTGCCGTAGCTTTTGCAGGTTTAAGCACACTGGCTGCCGACATGACTGGCGACGCCGATGCCGGTAAGGCCAAAGCGACCGTATGCGGCGCCTGCCACGGTGCCGACGGTAACAGTATCAACTCAGAATGGCCCAATCTCGCCGGACAGCACGCCAATTATACCGTGGCGCGTCTAAATGGCTACAAAAGCGGTGAGACCAAAGATCCGGTCATGGGCGCGCAAGCCGCGGGTTTAAGCAAACAGGACATTCACGACCTTGCCGCCTACTTTGCCACGCTGTCTGTTAAGCCAGGCGAAGCCAATCCTGAGATGGTCGACCTTGGCGCCCAGCTCTACCGACTGGGTAACGACGAAACCAACGTCGCCTCGTGCGCCGCTTGCCACGGACCTAAAGGGCGCGGCAACCCTGTAGCAATGATGCCTGCAATTGCCGGACAACGTTTCAATTACACCATTAACCAGCTCAACGCGTTTGCCAACGGTACGCGCTACGGCGGCATCAACAACATGATGCATGACGTGGCCAAGGCGATGAGCACAGAAGAAATCGAGGCCGTAGCTTCATTTTTGGAAGGCCTTCACTAGTCCTCCTCTATATTACAAACCAACAGTATTCGATTCGGAGTAGATAGATGAAAAAAAGTATTCTTGTCAGCCTAGTGCTGGCGTTCAGTTTGACAGCGTGCGGCGCTGACAGCCCATCTGAAGCGGCCAAGTCCGCCGCTACCGATGCTAAACAGATGGCTAACAAGGCAGTAGAAATCGCGGCAAGCACCACCGAAATCCGTCAGTCATCGATTGACGCATTGAAACAAATGAGCCCAGAATCAGCAGGCAATGCAAGCTTTGACGCCGCTGCAATCGTGGCTCAGTTTAAAGACGAGTTCAAAGCCGGTGCCGACTACCAGGTGTTGTCACCTGCACAGCCAACCAGCAGCGACCCTGAGCACATCGAAGTAACCGAAATCTTTATGTATAGCTGTCCTCACTGTTACCAGTTCGAGCCATTCATTAAAAGCTGGCTGCAGAATGAAAAACCTGTCGGCGTTAGCTTTGTACGCATTCCAGCCCAGTTCAATCGTACCGCTCAACTGCACGCCGCCGCCTACTACGCCGCTGAGGCGCTTGGTGTAGGTGAACAGGTTCATATGCCTATATTCCAAGCCATTCACGGCAAACGAAACCCGCTGAGTTCAGAAGACGCTCTACGTAAAATCTTCACCGATAACGGCGTAGACGGCAACGATTTCGACAAAGCAGTTGCCTCGTTTGATGTGGACACCAAACTCCGTCAGGCGGAAAATCTGACTAAGCGCTACAAAACGCAAAGCGTTCCAAATCTTGTGGTTAACGGCCGTTACGTCACGTCTGGCACCATGGCCAAGTCGACAGAACGCCTAAACAACATTGTTAACTACCTTGTTGCCAAGGAAATGACTGAACGATAGCGCATCAAGAATTGATTGCTATAAAACGCCTTAGGCTTTCAGGTCTAAGGCGTTTTTTTGGTTTAGCCCTTTTGTAAGAATGAACTAACTTTTCGATCCTAACACTATTAAACTACGCATTTTAACCAGCTAACCACTTTTGTATAGTGGAGGGACACCACTCTAATCGATATCCCCAATTAACCAATAAATAGCACCCTATTTAGAACAAGTATTTTATTTAGATTGTGTAGCCACCGTACCCCCAACAATATCGAGAGCCGTTTCGCTAGTGAGAGGAAGCAAAACCGGCACCAGAAGGCACCCGTATATCCTCTACTAAGTGTTGTATATGTTCCGGTGGAGCCGCGGTTACTTTGGATACTGCATAGGCTACCGCAAAGTTCACTGCAGCACCGACAGCGCCAAAGGCATTAGGCTCGATTCCCATGAACCAGTTGGGACTCATGTCACCCAGGAATGACGTACTTTCGACAAACATGATGCCTTTGTGCTGGAACACATAGAGCAAGGTAACGGATAGACCTGCGACCATACCTGCAATCGCCCCTTCTTTATTCATGCGTTTATTGAATATACCCATCATCAAGGCTGGAAATATAGACGAGGCCGCCAATCCAAACGCAAGCGCCACTGTACCGGCTGCAAAGTCGGGCGGATTCAACCCAAGGTATCCGGCAAACAACACCGCCACCGCCATCGCAATTCGGCTGGCCAGCAGCTCGCCTTTTTCGGATATATCCGGCCTGAACACACCTTTTAAAAGATCATGGGATATCGCCGATGCTATGGCCAACAACAAACCTGCTGCTGTTGACAAAGCCGCCGCAAGACCGCCAGCGGCGACCAGTGCAATCACCCAGTTGGGTAAGCGCGCGATTTCAGGATTTGCCAACACCATAATATCGGGATCTACCTTCACCATCTCGTTGGTGTCAGCACTTGCGGTATATTGGATGCGACCATCGCTGTTTTTATCTTCAAACTTCAGCAAGCCGGTTTTTTCCCAGTTCTTAAACCAACTGGGACGCTCTGCGTAGACAAGATTCTGTCCATTGGCGGGTTGGATCGTTTCCATAAGATTCAGGCGTGCCATCGCGGCGACACCGGGTGCTGTCGTGTAAAGAATTGCGATAAACACCAGGGCCCAACCGGCAGATGAACGCGCGTCGCGTACTTTGGGAACGGTAAAAAAGCGAATGATCACATGCGGCAAGCCTGCGGTTCCTATCATCAGCGAGAGAGTGTAAGCAAACATATTGAGGCGGGATAATCGTGCCGATGTTGAATATTCAGCGAATCCCAGGTCGCGAACAATCAAGTCCAGTTTATCCAGGAGATAAACATCGGTACCGGCCATGGTTGAGCCTAGTCCAAGTTGCGGAATCGGATTGCCGGTTAAATTTAAGGAGATGAAAATTGCAGGGATGGTGTAGGCAAAAATTAGCACGCAATACTGCGCGATTTGTGTATAGGTGATGCCCTTCATGCCGCCGAGAACCGCGTAGAAAAACACAATGCCCATGCCTATAAGTAGACCAACGCCATACTCCACTTCCAGAAAGCGGGAAAAAGCCACGCCGATCCCCTTCATCTGTCCGATTACGTAAGTGACAGACGCCACAATCAGGCAGATTACCGCAACAATTCTTGCCGTACGCGAGTAAAAACGATCACCAATAAATTCGGGCACCGTAAACTTGCCAAATTTTCTTAAGTAAGGAGCCAGCAACATGGCGAGTAGCACGTAACCGCCTGTCCAACCCATTAGAAATACCGAGCCGCCGTATCCCATAAACGCAATCAGTCCCGCCATTGAGATGAAAGAAGCTGCACTCATCCAGTCGGCGGCTGTTGCCATACCATTTGCCACTGGATGCACACCGCCACCGGCAATGTAAAAATCTTTGGTTGTGCGTGCGCGGGCCCAAATGGCAATGCCTATGTAGAGAGTAAAGGTTATCCCCACAACGATAAATGTTAGTGTTTTTAGTTCCATCGCGGTTTCCTAATCCTCATGCACGCCGTGTTTACGATCCAGCTTGTTCATCTGCACGGTGTAAACGTAAATAAGGACTACAAACACATAAATGGAACCTTGTTGGGCAAACCAAAACCCCAACTTGTACCCCCCCAATCGGAAATTGTTTAGTGGCTCGACCAAAATGATGCCGAACAAATACGAAACCACAAACCAAATGGTAAGAAGAACACCCACCAACTTAAGATTTGATGCCCAGTAAGCCGCTCTGTTTTCAGAACTCATTGTTATCCCCTTTATCGCTCACTCAGAGAATAACCTACTTATGGTACGATTTATTCCTTAATATTTGGAAAAATAAATCTCTAAAGGGAAGCAATGTTCGAAACCCAGCAATTTATTAATGACGCTCTCACAGCTCTCAAAGAAACTCAGGCACAAGCAGCGATACAGGAGTTGGTGGAGAGAACCGTAAGTAACCCTTCACAGATTATTCAGCAACTCGGTGAACCAAAACGCGCGGGAATCGAGACATTGTATCGCGCAGATGACTTAACGATTCTGAATCTTTATTGGGGCCCTGGTATGGAACTGAAACCACATGATCATCGAATATGGGCAGTGATTGGAATCTATGGCGGGCGTGAACAAAATACTTTTTATCGACGCAGCGAAGCGGGTCTGGTGCAGCATGGCAGCAAAGAACTACACACAAAAGACACTGTACCGCTTGGCGAATCCGTTATTCATTCAGTAAAAAACCCACTCGATAAAATCACGGCGGCTATTCATGTGTATGGTGGTGATTTCTTTGACACTGAGCGTAGCGAATGGGATCCGGTGACACTTGAAGAGCAACCCTATAGCGTGGAAGATACGTTGCGAGTTTTTGAAGAATCCAACCGACAACTTGGTGAGGTATTGTCACGTGTCCAATGACGATCAGAGGTTTGATTTGCCTTTGTTAGGGGTATGAAGCGCTTGTTGAAATCACTGCTCATTATTAGTATATCCATGTACGTTGGTGCCTGCCTTTACATGTTTTTGGCGCAGCGTTCAATGTTGTATTACCCCACACCAAAACCGACACACTCCAATGACACGTTAATGAGTCTTAAGCTTGATGGTGAGACGATTAATGTGTCTGTATTTCGACACACTAAAGAAGACCGCACGCAAGATGCGCTTCTGTACTTTGGCGGTAATGCCGAAGACGTATCCCAAAACCTGGACACGTACATCAACGCCTTCCCTTCGCATGATATTTATTTGCCGCACTATCGTGGCTATGGAGGAAGTTCAGGCAAGCCGAGTGAATCGGCATTACACGCCGATGCTGCGGCTGTGTATAAGGAAGTTTCCCGAGATCATAAAAATATAGTTCTGATTGGAAGGAGCCTGGGCAGTGGCGTCGCGATAAGACTCGCGGCCACTAAACCTGTTAGCCGTCTCGTGCTGGTAACGCCTTACGACAGCATCGCCAATGTCGCACAAGACAGGTTCAAATTTCTGCCTGTGAAATTGTTGCTAAAAGACAAATTTGAATCATGGCGGTATGCGCCTGATCTCACCATACCTACCGTTCTTGTTGCTGCACAAAATGATCTGGTGATACCCATGAAACACACAGTGTCACTTTATGAACAGTTTGCGCCAGGCGTTGCAAGCCTCATCACAATACCCGATGCCGGGCATAACGATTTATCCGACGATCCTAACTATCTAAGAATTTTGCAGGGTGTGAATCTGACCGATTAAGATAGCGCTAACAGCTGTAGAAAACCCGGTTTTAGGCGCTTTGGAGGTGCGCATGCCGTTGTCCTAAAAAGTTTTGCCAGGAGTCTGCGCGATAGAAACCGCACTATGAGATAACAACGCGATCACGAGATTAAGGAATCCAGGTGCCGACGAGCTCGTGAAACACCAACTGGTGATCCTGAACCGAGGCCGTGAACGCGCACCGAACCTGCGGCCGATGGATCGTGTCATCGCCGGTTTGTGCGTATTCTTCATGCGTCCGGGTCGGCTGATTCGTTCCGCTATTGTGCTCAAGCCATCAACGTTCCTCGCGTTTCACGCAGCGCT
>QIGP01000092.1 GCA_003228965.1 Gammaproteobacteria bacterium | reverse complement strand
AAAGAACAGCATCTAGAAACAGGCCGCATGGTGTTTCTAGAGCTGGCACCTGTCGACCCACGTTCGCTAATGCAGGGCGACTACATGTCGTTGCGTTTTGCAGCAGCCAATCAGTTGCGCAGTGCACTACCTAAATTGGAAGGTAGTCATTCCTGGTGGCGTAAGGTTGACGCCGAAGACGGCTGGGCAGTACTAAATATTGACGCGCGTGGCGTCGGCCAATTTTCCACAATATCCACGTCGGCTGAGTCAGCTGCCAATCAAATTAACCTGGCGTTTCGCGTACGCTCCGGCACCGTCAAGTTTGCAACGAATGCTTTCTTCTTTCAGGAAGGAACTGGCGAGTTGTATGAGCGAGCTCGTTTTGGCGAGTTTCGCGTAAACTCCAGGGGTGAGCCTTTGCTGGTTGGCTTGCGTGACGAGAACCTGGTCAAGCTTGAAGTGAAAGCAGCCTCTGGGCACCTCTAATGCCTAAGGAAATGCAGATTTAGAACCGGTTTAAATCCGACAAATCGCTGCGTCTCAACTCCTACAATCTCTTAATTTAGCGCTCGTTTGAGATGAGTCGCGCCGATCTCGCGACGAAATCACTGGTCTGAAACGTCGCTCCAAACATCAATGTGCGAAACTATTCGTACAGCATATCGCTGTGATTGAAATCCCAAATCTCAACGAGGATCTTACGATGAAAGTAAAAGTACTTACGTTTCTTGGCATTCTGGCACTCTCTGCACCTGCTCTGGCTGGTGGCTTCGACCACTACGACAAGAACGCGGATGGCGTGATATCGGCTGACGAGCTTGGCGAAAAGAAAGCTGGCAAGATGGCTAAAATTGACGCCAACGGTGACGCAGTAATTTCGCGCGAAGAATTTGAGCAGTACAAAGCGGAGCACAAACGCAGCAAAAAAACCTACTAATACCATTGTTAGTTGGGGGATAAAGGTTCTGGAGCGATAGGGGCGCTCCAGAATTCACCTGCAGCAAAATATCTTTTCAGAGGGGACTGAGCTAGCCCAGATTACGGTGGAGCTGCCGCAAAAAAAGTTGTGTTCACTTACCAGCGAATCCGACAATGTTTAGGTACCAGATACAGAAGGCGTTGTAACGGCACGCACAGTGGCCGGGCATCAGGTGAAGATGGACCCCGTGTTCATAAAACCGGTGTGAGCACAATGCTCGAGGGAATTCTCGGTTGAATCAAAACACTCCAAAATACTCCACTCGCTCACTGAAATGTGAGAAGTGGAATACAGCATTCAGTGGTTTAAGTAATCTAACGTACGGCCAGTTTTAGCGGTATTCTCAACTTGCCCACCAGGACGTAAGAGACAACCAAGCGTTTTCGCCTCCGGACGGCACCCTTCAATTTTCCGGGATTCTCTCTTTAATGGACCAGAACGCTAAAAGACGCGCAACTCGTTTTGTTCTTCTGACTGTTTTTACCTACTCGGCAGGTTTTGGCATCATCATGCCTGTGTTACCTGAGCTCATCGTCGAGCTTGAAGGCGTTACTCTTTCGCGCGCCACGTTACTGGGCGGTCTGATTGCTGCGTCCTATGCCGTGTTCCAGTTTCTCATGGGGCCGCTAGTTGGTAACCTCGGTGACCGTTTCGGTCGGCGACCCGTTTTCCTATTGTCGCTCATTGGCTTCAGCATCGACTTTATAGTCATGGGTTTTGCCCAGAACATTATCTGGCTGTTTGTAGGCCGGTCAATTGCCGGTGCGCTAGGCGCTATTTTTGGCCCAGCCAACGCAGCCATGGCGGACATGTCTACCGACGAAGAGCGGGCTCAGGGTTTTGGCAAAGTCAGCGCTGCGTTTGGTGTCGGTTTCGTTATAGGTCCGGCGCTAGGAGGTCTACTCGGAGGCTACGGTACTCGCGTGCCTTTTTTCGTCGCGGGCGGTATGGCACTAGTTACATTTGTCTACGGCTTTTTCATGTTCAAAGAAACCATGCGCCCGCAAGACAGGCGTAGTTTCTCCTTGAAGCGAGCAAATCCGCTTGGCGCACTGTTAAGTCTGAAAAAACTGCCAAGCGTTCTTGGGATATCCGTTGTCTACTTACTCTGGATTACCAGTTCCAGCGTATACCCGGTGAGTTGGTCCTATTTTGCTCCCGCCCAGTTTGGCTGGGACAGTCGCATGGTAGGTGTTTCGTTGACCGCGGTCGGTGTGTCTATGGCGCTTGCTCAGATATTTGTCATTGGACGACTGGTCAGCCGTATTGGCGAACGTAAAACGGCTACTGTTAGCATTCTATTCGGGATTAGCGGTGTGTTGTTGTTCAGCTTTGTCAGCAGTGGAACCGTAGCACTAATTATGTGTGTGTTTATCGGGATGCAGGGCATGGCCATGCCCTGCATCAATGCTCTGATGTCGCGGCGGACGCCCAAAGACATGCAGGGCGAGCTTCAAGGGTTCAACGGCAGTCTTGCGGCACTGTCTTCGCTCATTGCACCGCTTGTCTACAACACGACTTTGTCTTATTACACAAGTACCGACGCACCCATAAAATTTGCAGGTGCGCCGTTCATTGTTTCGGCCGTGCTGGGTGTTGTTGCACTGATTGCGTTACTGTTAGTTCGTCCTGTAGCACCCAGTACTGGCGTTACCGACTAACTTCGCGAACACGGATTCGATGTGATTGAACTGGTGTTTACCGACACGCCCAAAACCGGTGGCTCGTTCCGGTGTGCGTCACTACCACTAGAACGTGAGTCGCGGGATACAAGCCCTACCCGGGAAAAAAAAGAAGCGAAACCCTGGGAATAGTTTCGCTTCTTTACATCACAAACGAGCATTGCTAGCTCTGTCGGCCGTTAACGTGCGCGTTTACTCGTTAACGACCCAAGATGGCTTTCTGAAGCTATACAGATCGCCGTCTTCCGGTTATCAATCGTATTCCGACAAGCGCCGACAGCAAGAGCGGTAAAGCTGCTGGTACGGGCACGGCGGAAACCGATTGCGTTGGAGTGCCATCACTAAGAATAAAATTCCACGGCCCAAAATTGCCGTTAGCATCTAGTGGGCCATTGTCGCTGATAAACTGATAGATGGGATTACCGTTGATTAGCAAAAACTCACCAAATGCGTCGAAATCTGTCGTGATATTGGCGGTTATGTTTTGATCGACCTTGAGACCGCCTGTTAGGTACACGTAGGGCCAGGTAGTACCTGCGAAATCGTGGAAGTTAATTTGAGTGTCACCAAAGTCGGGCGCAAAATAATAGATTGTTCGTGTGTCAGATGAAGCGATACCACCGCCGGTTGCGCCGGACACGGCATCAGTTACCTGCATGATTGTGCCACCTTCAGGTAACGCAATCAGGCTGATCGATGTTGCCTGCGCGCTGCACGCGCCAAGCATAATTGCCGCGGCAAGAAGCTCCGAGAAAAATCGCATTACGGTCTCCAATGTAGTTATGTTATCTCCGTAAAATGTAGGTGCCCTGGCCTCAATAAAAGGTTCAATGTAGAGTGCAATTGTTTCCAGAATTTTAGAGCCAGGAATATTTCTATGCCCGACCATTGTCTCCAGCGGTTCAGAACGGTACCCTAACCTTATGAGTTCAATTACGTATTCAGGGAATGAAGTAATCTATCGGGTTTGTATGCTCTTGATTGTGTTGGGGTGGAGTTCCGGTATTTTTGCCCAGAGTTTTCCTGAGAATAACACTACTCTCTACGCAACTATTGGTAGTACCGATATCTATCGCGGCTTACTTCGCAATGACCGCAGTGTAGCCATTCAGGCCGGTGCGAACGTTCAGTTCGATCACCTAAGTGTGGGTGTTTCGGTTCACGATTCGCAATACACCAGTCCACGTGGAAGGAAAATCGATGAAACGGAAGTGGATTACTATCTTGCGTATTCGCAAACTGTAAGCGAACAATTAAGGTGGCAGTTACAGTTCAAGGCTTACACGTTTCCAGGTAGTAGCAATAGGTTTATTGAATACGATTACAACGAACTGGCGTTAAGTCTTGAGCTGCCGGCCGGACTAAGTTGGTCATTAGGTGCAAGCGAGACGAATTTTTCTTTCGCACGAGGTATTGCCTATTCTGAACTAGCCTGGCGTCGGGCATTACCTGAAGGTTTTGAATTCAGTGCAGGTTTGGGTGGCGTGCAATCGTTGTCTGGCGAGCGTAATGGTTACGCCTATTGGGACATAGGTGTGTCCCGGCTGATTAAAACAGTAGCGGTAGATGTTCGTTATCACTATTCACCGTATGACGAAAACTGGTTTGGTCGATTTCCTGCTAGTGGCTCGTGGGGCTTAAGTCTGACGAAGGGATGGTCGTATTAGGCTGGTGTGTGCAAACTACTTTCGAGTCAACGAAGTTGACCATTTGGCATGCGCTGACGGTATGCCGTTGGGCGGACGATTTGTTCAGTGCAATTCGAAGGTCTGAAGGAGTGAGGTCTGGAGACGCCTCAAGTGCAAGTGCTGCGATACCGCTGAGTTGCGCTGCAGCCATCGAATTTCCGGAGACAAAGTCGTAGCGATTTTCAGGGGCAGTCGTTAGCACGTCGGTCCCTGGTAACGTAAATACACCGTCTCGAGTTGCTGATCCTGCGACGCTCAATACACCACGAATGTTGCCAGGAAACCCGTGTTCAAGCTTGGGGCTGAAGGCCCCAACGACTACAATGTGTTGGTCCAGAGCCTGCTCGATCAAGCGGGTAAGCAGTGCGTCAGGTGGGCCCTGCAGACTCAAATTAATAATTTGGGCTTCTTTTGCGATAGCTAAATCGATGGCACGAGCCAACGTAAAGCTGTTGCATTCGCCGACATTATCTTCACCAGGCCAGCACGCTGTAATGGCAAGAAGTTGGGCATCAGGTGCAATACCAAGAATGCCGCGACCTCCTATTGGTTTGGCAGCAATGATGCCGGCGACTGCAGTGCCATGTGCATCTGCTAATAAGACACTGTTGCCGGATAACACGGTGTGTTGAGCTGACAGGCTCGCGTTCAAGTTCAGATGGGCAGCGTCAACGTGAGTGTCAATGATCGCTACGGTAACGTTCCTGCCGGTGACAACCGCGTGCGCCGAATCTATGTCTAAAAGATCAAGGTAGTGTTGTAGCGCTCTGTAGTTTTTAATGGCCTCTCGTGGGCCAACAATCTGCGACTCTAGTGGCACCGACGATTCGGGCATAGCCAGAGTCCGAAAACGGTTCATCAACTGAACAGATTCGACTCTCGGATCGGATTTAAGTTCGCTTAAAATACGCTCGGACGCAGATGAAGAAATCTCGAACACCTGACACAGCAAGCCTAAAGACTTCATAGGCCATACGTCTCGTGGCGTTAGCTGATAGTCACTGGAAAGCGTTCTGAGTGATTGACGGGCTCGCGTATTTCTTGCGTACTTGGCGTTATACGAATGAAGCCGAGCAGGCGAGCCTAACAGTTTTTCGTTTTCTACAGTGTGCACGGTCACCAAAATAGTATCGGTGTTTTCGTCCGTAGGTTGCGGCTCTTTTTTTAAGGCCGAGGTTGTAGAACAGGCCGCGACGAGAACCAACAAGATGAGTAGTGTAGAAAGTGCTCTGCTCACAGGTATCACTCGGCAACGTCGCCAACAGGTTCGGCCAGCACTATGGCCGATTGAGCACGAAGAGACTCGAGCTTTTCTTGCCGCTTTTTCCCACTCCACTTCACAGTGGCAATTCCGCGACTTGAAACGGTTCCTACAAGCTCGAGTCCGTATGACTGCAACAATAGCTCTCGCTGTTCCTGAGTTGCTTGAGTATCGAATACAAGGCGCAAATCGCCGTGATTGGAACTTGCGCTACTTAATGTTGTATATCCAGAGACCGCATTGCTGTCGAAATCGGGTAAGAATAAAACACTTGCCAACAGGATCAATGCAGCGCCCTGGGCCGCCATCACGTAGCGCATGGTTACAGGTGTTTGACGAAAGGTAGAAAAAAAGCCAGAAACAGTTCCCGCGCTTGAAGACTGGTCCAAATGCGGCTGGAGCTCGGCGAAAGCTGCCGCCGAGTTGAGCGGCCGAGCGGCTTCTAAGCTAACGTGTTGAGATAAGCATTTTAGTTGCGCGTACTCCTGTCGACACAGTACGCACTCGTTAAGATGCTGATGTACACGTGCGTGCTCTTCGCCTACCAGCGTGTCGTTGATGTACCAGGCCAAATGTTCCTGGGTCCATTGGTGGTGACTCATTTTGTTTGTCTCCCGCGTTGGATAGTCTCGTGTTCAAGCGTGGGCAGCACCCGTTTTAGTATGCGACGCGCATGGAACATTCGGGTTTTGACCGTGTTTTCAGGACAACCCAGAATTTTTCCAATTTCGGCGTAACCGTACCCCGAGTAGTAGCTTAGTTCGACTACTGCTCGCTGACGGGCTGACAATTGATCGAAGCCGCGTTGGAGCCATTCACGCTGTTCATCGAGATCGTATCCACCGTCGTGACTGGCCTGTTCAATGGCAATGTCGTTGTGTACAAATATGGCTCTGAGACGCCGTCTACGAAGACGTTTTAGCGAAACCCGATAGGCGATGCCAAAAATCCATGTAGATACTCTGGAGTTCCCGGCGAAGCTTTTGGCTCCTTTCCATATCGCGAGCATCACGTCGTTGACAATTTCGTCAGCGAGCCAGGCGTGTTTGACCATACGTGTGACAAAACGTTGTAGACGAGGATGGTAGGCGTAGAACAGCTGCTCAAACGCCAGGCGATCACGTTCGACTACACGATCGAGCAAACGCCGTTCGTGCTCGTCGGGTGGTCGTCGCCTGTCGCGATCAGTTAGCTCCATGCATCTCTCCTATATAGGTGAGTGCGTTTTCACACCCGTAAGGTTCATTGCGGGCGAATAGGATAACACAGCTAAAAACAACCACTTGCAAAGCAACAGGCTTACAGGCGCAAGCCAATAGCCTGCTGCAATCCGTTAATCGCTTAAAATCATGGCCCCGGAGCCTGCTTGAGTGTTCATCAGTACTTCATTCATCAGTACTTCATTCATCAGTACTTCATTCATCAGCAGTCATCAGTGCAGTTCATCAGTGGACAGGAGCGTCATCAGTGGACAGGCACAGTGGTTCATCGGGTCATCAGGATCATCAGTGGACAGGCACAGTGGTTCATCAGCGGACAGGCACAGTGGTTCATCAGCGGACAGGCACAGTAACAGCAGGATCATCAGT
>QIGP01000384.1 GCA_003228965.1 Gammaproteobacteria bacterium | reverse complement strand
GTCTTCAATGGGGAGCCAACTCGTCTACTTGCTTATGGCGACTACGGAATGCTCTCGGAACGCGAATTCAAGTATGAACCCTACTTTGAGCAACTTGAGAATCGCGGATTAAATCACGTTCGTGTTTGGTTGAATTACCATTGGACCAATAGTCTCTCTCCGTACAGTAAAAACACCGGTGGTAAATACGATCTTAACAGAATGAACGACGAGTTTTTCACTCGCCTGGACGAATTCGTGAGCCAAGCAGAATCGCGTGGGATTGTGGTTCAACTGACATTCTTTGATACTGTTGGCTTCAAATCGGGAAGCTCCACCAACGACAACCGGTGGGCAAACTCGCCCTATAACCCCGCCAATGGGAATTCTGGACTAAACGTCAACGGACCTGCAGCTATCGAGGGTTTGCAAAAACTGTCACCAGAGTCGCCTCAGTGGAAAAAGATTGTCTTACCACTGATGCAGAAAACGGTGGAAACTGTTGGCAACTACTCGAATGTGATTTACGAAGCGGTTAACGAACCTCTTCATGACGGCAAAGAATCAGCTAGCGACTTGAAGTTCAGCAGAAATTTTGTGCAGGAACTGCGACGTCTATTCTCTGAGCTGAACACAACAGGCAGCAAAATTATCTCAGTAAATGCTGAAAACAAACCAGCCAACGCAAACGCTTCTGGCGACTTGTACCGATGGGCGAACGGCAAGAGGTCGGGAGTTGACATGATCTCTTTCCACATCCATTCACCGGACAAGGTTAAGATCCCACAAGGTCTCAATAAGCCACTGATTATTAGCAACGACGGTGACTGGACACAAGGTGATCCCAACACACGCGTTGGCAGCGACTGGATTAAACGCCATGTTGGATCCCAAAAAACGCACCGCGAGCGAATAGCTCGTACCAAAGAGTTCCTCGCAGCTACATTCAGGAATCAGCAGGCAGTAGGAAAAGTACATTTTGAATTCCTCGACAAAGGAATTAACGGCGAGTCATGGCTGCATCGCAACAACTATCAGCCAAGGGCCGAACAAGTTGAAAAAGATATTCTTGCAGCTCTCAGCAAATACACGGTGGATGTTGAAGTACAGCATGATACGGAAACGGGCCTGCTAACCGTTATTGGAACTCGTCGATCGGAACGCATATCAGTGGTGGAAACTTCAACATCTATCGATGTGAGAGTCAACGGGCAGTTGTACCAAAGCATCACAGCTCCCGTCGACAGTTTGGAAATCCGAGGTGGACGAGGCGATGACGTTTTACGTAATCGCACATCATTGCCTTCGGAATTAATTGGAGGAGGTGGCAGAGACCGCTTGATCGGAGGATCTGGCAATGACATCCTCGTTGGCGGCAAAGGCAAGGACATATTTAATGGCAGAGGAGGTATCGATGCTTCGGATGCCAAACCAAGAGAGAGACAACGAAATATCGAGTCCTCTTTCAATCCGCGGAACTTAACATCTCTAACTGCCGATGACATCGATGAAGATGAAAGTCACCAGATAACCCTACTTTCAAAAACTGATCTCCCTGTCAATTTTAATGCGACCGAAGATGTAGGGGTACTAGGCATTCATGCCGATGGCCAGCAGCTACTAACTGGCTGTGGATTCGGCTTTATCGGCAGCGTTACGGGGAGCGATGACACAGGGAATATCACCTCATGTCACCCTGGTAACAATGGTATGATGAAGCCTTTCGATACCGATCGACCGCAGTATACTTTGCCTCACAATTTGCAATTTGTGCAAGACAGCGAAAATCCGACAGTCCTTCGTTTTGGCGGAGAAATAGGACCATCCCCTCATCAATTTTCGACCGTTAGTGTACCGATGGATGCTCGTCGAGATTTGTTTACGCATTTTCGTCATAGCGGCACAAGCTACGTGACTGGTGCAAATGGGACGCGCATTGATCAACAGGTAGGAGCCTATGCCGATAACGGATTTACTTATTCCCATGAGCGTGGCCCAGTTTCTATTGCCCGTGCAGACGGGCAACAGTCGTGGGGGGAGATTATCGGCGAGGATTTCACCATTCGAGTGACGCTTACGGGAAGAACACAGGTGATGGGTTTGTTCTTTGTCGATCACCCTGACACGCGAAACGTAGAATTCTCCTTTGGAAGAGTCAATGTTGGTGATCTTGCGAATGTGACGGGATTTATCCAAGTCTATCGTACTGATCCCGCATTCTACGATTCTATCCGAAGCGTAGAGCCGCAGAATACCAAACCTGATGCTCAAGATGACAGCTACGTCGTAGAACATGCCACGGCTTTCAAATTGCGAGTCCGTTCCAACGACGTGGATGCCGACGGTGACAAGCTTTCCGTTAATCTGCTCACCCAACCGGCACATGGCGTAGTCACGAGGGTCCCCGGTAATCCGAATGTCTTGTCGTATACCCCAAACTCAGGTTTTTCAGGCGCGGATCAATTTCGTTATCAGGTTGATGATGGCAAAGGCGGCGTCGATGAAGCTACTGTGAGATTGGACGTGAAAGCTCCTCGTAATACTGCCCCAGATGCTCAAGATGATAGCTACATCGTAGAGCATGGCACGGCTTTGAAATTACGAGTCCGCGCCAACGATGTGGATGCCGATGGCGATAAGCTTTCAGTCAACATTCTGTCGCAACCTACCAATGGGAAAGTCACCCGCGTTCCGAGGAAACCTAACATCCTGATTTACACGCCCAATCCAGGGTACTCTGGGGCCGATCGGTTTGTTTACCAAGTCAAAGATGGTAAGGGAGGGCATGATCAGGCTAGCGTGAACTTAGATGTACAGGCTCGTAAAAACGCGATCCCGAATGCACGGAATGACAGCTACACAGTTACATTTAACACAGCATTGAAGCTACGAGTCCGCGCTAACGATGTGGATGCTGATGGAGACAAGCTTTCTGTGAAGATTTTATCGCAACCAGTTCATGGAAAAGTCACACGTGTTTCTGGGAAACCTAACGTTCTCGCTTACACGCCCAATCCAAGATTTGTCGGGAAAGATCTATTTCGGTACCGAGTAAGTGATGGCCAGGGTGGCAGTGATGAAGCTATTGTGCGTCTCAATGTGCAGGCACCCCCTGCGTGGCTAAGGGTGGTCAATGGTGGTTACGAAATATCAGCAGGCCACGGCAATGATGACCTCAAGATTACCCGCGTTGGGGGATCGGTACTAGCCATTTTGAACGGACAGAGTGTGCAGCTTGGGCTACGGTCTACTATCAGTACGATTACTGCGAAATTGGGTGATGGTAACGATCGGATCCAAACTAAAGGAATCGTCGCTGATGAAGTTGTCGCGTATGGAGGAACTGGTGACGACAAGTTCTTTTTTGGAGCAGGCAAGCAGCGTGGTTATGGAGGACGCGGAAAAGACGAATTCCACTCTGCTGAGGCTCGCAACAACGATTTCGTAGACGGTGGTCGAGGACGGGACCTGTATTTCGGCTTCTTAGGCGCCGAGATAGCCAAACAGGAACGGCGGTAACCGGTCAGGCTAAAGGCGAGCGAACTGAAAAAACTCGCTACGTGTTGAAACCACTCCATCAATGAAGGGTGCTAGTCATGGAACAATTCATAAGGTGTCGGTGCCCAGAGTGTACTAAGAAACTCAAAGTGCCCGATGACTTCGCTGACGATCTGGTAGTGGCCTGCACACGATGCAGACACCCGTATACGGTTGCCCAGCTGAAACTGGCGGCTGCACTACAGGCTGCATCCCAGGGCAAGAATAGTCATGGGCATGAAGAGCGACCCAAGGTGGATGCCGGCAATGTTGCAGATCGCACCAAGAAGCAATTTGCCTCTCAGCCGTCTTCGCCAGCAGCAATTCGCTTTCGCGACAACGTACCAAGTCTCGATTCTCCTGTTGCAGAAATCAAACCGTCCGCAAGCCAAGGCCTAACAGCGACGGCCGTAGAGTTGACAGCCGAGCTGGTTGATATTGTCATTGTCAGTGCGCAATTTACTTGGAGGCTAACAGGATACTTGGTGGGTGATGTGCTGCCCTGTGGCGTGGCAAAGCTCGCGCACCTATCAAAACATGCGCTGGCAGCAGCAAAGCCAAAGCCTTTTGTTATGCGTCTTTGCCTTGTCTCTTGCGTAGCAGGACTGCTGTTCATGGTTGCCCGTATGCAGTTCTCTAACGTATCTGAAACGACACCAGGATTGAACGCACTTTCAGTTCTAGCACAGCAATTGGCGAAGCAAGGTGTCGACGATGCGCCTTCGAAAAAGCAGGCAACTAACTCGAAGAGCAAAGTTGTTAAGCAACCGCAGAGCAACCCTAAAGACTCGCTCGTTGCAAAGGCGAAACAAAATCCGAAACTTAAAGCTGCTTTTGAAGATACTGACGAAACGCACAAAGAAAAACAAGCGTCTGCTCGAAAGCAGCAGGATTCGCCAAGCGTAAGCGACCTCTTCTCCAAAAGCAAAAAACGCGTCGTGCAATTCTATAATCAGAACCGCGTACCCCAACGAATTCCGCCGAGACCGAATACGTCAACGTATCGTCGCTCGTTGGAGCAGCAGCGAAGATGGCGTGCGGCAGAGCGAGAAGCCCAGTATGAAGTTGATAGAACTATGCAGCAATTCCGTGAGCAAACAACAACGCAAACACCCTGGCTGTATTGGGAGTAGCCCTTGGTTTTGGTTGCGAACCCTCTGGGAATTGGCAGTATGCAAAATTGTACCGCCTAAATGCGAGGCCAAGTAGTCAGCTGCGTTGACAAATCGTTGTCATGCTACCCGCCAGCGTAGAGAGATTGGATTACTGTGTTTATGTTGAACTAGAGCCTAGGAGTCTGTCCGAGAACGCACTTTACGGCCGACGGATAATTTTCGATGGATGCGTCGCGTTGAGGTGGCGCGCTCTTGGCGATTGCGCACGTGAGGTCTGGGTGATTTACGTGGGTTCGGTTGTTGTGGCGAGTCGATTTTTGGCGAAGATCGCCCTCGCTTCGAGCCCTTTAGCCCGTAGCGAGTCGGCCCTGCCTGAAGAGCTTCAGCAGATTGTGCGTGAGGCATACTAATTTCCATTCGCCTTGCATTTTCTCAAGGCCGCGAAGCAGAAACTGCCGAAAACCGCGGCAGTGTTTGATTTGGCCGAAGGGTGGTTCGATGATCGCTTTGCGGCGAGCGTATTCGGCTCGCCCTTTCTTCGTTCGCAGCTTGCGAGCCATTTTTTCTTTGGCGGTGAGATGCTTCGGCGGTCGGCCTTTCGGAGCATCCGCCACCTTTTCGTGATGCTTCAGACGGCCGGTGGCAACATACGCTTCGTCAATACGGTCGTTCTTTTCCAGATACGTTACGTTCTCTTCGCTGAAGTAACCGGTGTCCGCGGTGAATGCGTTGATGTTTTCTTCGACACCGACGGCATCCAAATTTTCCAGCGTTTGCTCCACCATCGGTTGCACTTGGCGGGAGTCGTTCGCCTGATCCGTAACGTCAGCGGAGACAATCACCTGCGCTTTGTTGGCAACCGCCTGAGCGTTGCCACATTGATCGAAGCCCTTGTTAGAAGTCTTCATGATCTTCGACTCGGGATCGGTAAAATTCCGTTGATCTTTCGGATTGGGAACCGCCTCGTCTGGGTTCTTGCGTGGCGTTCGGCCTTCGGAGGTCAGCTTTTCGGCGTGGGAAGCCGCTCGCTGGCGAGCTTGTTCTTCCAACGCCGCCTTCGCTTCTTGGATTTTCTGCAAACGTGTTTCGCGGCGAGCAAGTTCCGCCGGAAGCTCGTCGCCACGGCGATCGGTGCCGTGCTGCTCGTCCTCTCCGTCATCGGCTGCCTGTGCCTGTTGCAGCAAGTCGGCGATCTCTTTCTGTAAACGAAGCTCTTCGCTCGTCATGCGGTCGTAACTCATCGCCTTGTGGCGAGACGCGTTCGCCTTCACCTTGGTGCCATCGAGAGCCAACCGGCCGATCTTCAGCAAACCAGCCTCACGGCACAAAGCCAACACTTCGAGGAACAGCGGCTGCATCTGCTTGAGGTGGCGACGGCGGAACTCGCTAATCCGCTGAAAAGCCGGAATGTCTTCGCCCACAATCACACGAAAGGCAACGTCCGTTTCGCAGCGTGCCATGATCTTGCGTGAAGAAAACACACCCACGCTATACGAATACAACAACAGTACCAACATCATCCGTGGGTGGAACGGCGGTTGCCCACCTTTTTCGCTAGCGTAATCGTCAATAATCGGCGAAAGGTCGATCTGCTCGGCGACCTCCAGAAGAAAGTAGATCAGGTGATCTGACTGCAACCAATCGTGCGGAGATGGAGGAAATAACCAATTTTGGTCCGTCGACCACTCCCGAAACTTGCGTGTCATCCGAGGGCTATGCGAGGAAAAAGGGAAATGCAAACCGTACACGACTAGGTTTAGCGCATTTGCCACTTCTTTTCTAGGGCAAGTCGGGTAAGCGGACAGGCTCCTAGTGAAGACTGGGGCGTGTTAGAAGTGGATGGCCCGTCAACGGTAGAGATCGAGTACCGATGAGCAGGTCTGCCCAGAGAGCAGCATGAGGAGCCTGCTGAGGCGGCGCCCTCATCAGCTGCTACGGACTGTCTCACGAGTTGGGCTGTTCGTATAACGGTTCTTCGTATTCACGACGGGCGATCTCAGGGAGATCGATGCCACCGCTTTGGATCGGACGTAGGCGGCGACGATGCTGAAAGGTCCGATCAATGGCTTCACCAGTTGCTACCAGTGTTGTTAGCTTTAGTGTTGCAGTGGCGTGACTTGTTCGTGCAAGTGCAGTATGACTCTTCTGATTATTTGATCGAGAATCTCAATCCTGATCGACCGCAATGCCTTGTAAGTAGTATTGTATCTCTTTCTCACTTAGAGCCTATCCCAGAACTCCTGCAGAGCTGAGCGTGGACCAGGCAAATGAGAAATGCAACATAGCAAGATAATTATCGGCTTTCTTTTCCCAACGGACAAGTAGCCGACGGAAGCGATTGATCCAAGAATGCGTTCGCTCAACAACCCATCTCCGTGCCTTGAATCGAGGATTCTTTTTCTTCTGCGCTTGTTCCTGCCCACGCGATTTGACATGAGGTTGATAATGCCGGCCCCGAAGAAACTTACGAACGCCTTTCGAGTCGTAGCCTTTGTCCAGGCAGACATGCTGATGTCTGCGGGGAGTTGGTTGAGGACGTTTAATAGGAAGGCTGTCGAAGGTTGCTTCAAGAAGTTTAATGTCGTGCGTGTT
>QIGP01000183.1 GCA_003228965.1 Gammaproteobacteria bacterium | reverse complement strand
CCGGGCAGCGGAAGGTGGAAAGAGGGCCCGAATCCCGTTCCGTAGCGAATATTCCAGACGACCAGTCGCATTTGAACTCAGGTCCTTTTAGAGTGTTAATTCGAATTAGTGCGAAGCGATTAGCGGTGTTTGACTGCGAGTAGGCAACAGCGCTGAACGAAGTGTATCACTCGTCGAGCGTATTTTAGTGACTTGTAACCACTGCTCTTGCTACATTCTCTTATAGTTTGTCAACGACGGAAACCCTTTAATGACTGACCTGGTGTTGCACAACTACTTTCGCAGTTCAACGTCTGTTCGCGTGAGAGTCGCGCTGAATCTCAAACAGCTGGACTATCACTACGCGTCTTATGCGTTGCTGAAAAAGGAGCACAAAACGGAAGAATACCTGGCTATCAACCCCCAGGGGCTTGTGCCGACACTGCAAATTAGCCCGGATAAGATCCTCGGACAGTCGCTGGCCATTATCGAGTATCTCGACGAAACCTGTCCAGAGCCTCCGCTGCTGCCGAGCGACGCTTGGGGGAGAGCCAGAGTGCGTTCTCTTGCGCTAATGATCGCGTGTGAAATTCACCCGCTAAATAATTTGAGTGTACTGAACAGGTTGAAAGAACAATTCAATGCGGATGCCGCGGCAGTCAATGCCTGGTTCTCGAACTGGCTGCACAAAACCTTCGAGGCACTTGAGTCACGGCTAGTGAGCGAAGAGGCAACCGGAGAATTTTGTCACGGCGACACGCCCACAGTAGCCGATATTTGTTTGTATGCCCAGGTGTTGAATAATCAGCGCTTCGATGTTGATATGTCGTCCTACCCAAAAATCAGCACCATTTACGCGCATTGCGAAGTCCATGAAGCGTTTGCCCGAGCTCATCCGTCGCAACAGCCAGATGCGGTTTAATAAGGAAACAGTACGACGGAGTGTATGTTCTTGAAGTCATCTTCTGCCCGAACTAACTGGTGAGCTGCAAAGCGGCAAATTCCTGGTAAATCCCATCTTGCGCGATGAGTTCTTCGTGGGATCCTTCCGCCACGATGCGACCGCCGTCCATTACCACGATGCGGTCCGCTTTTAGTACTGTGGCGAGTCGGTGGGCAATCACCAAAGTGGTGCGGTTCTTCATCACGTTGTCCAAAGCATGTTGAACCAACGCTTCGCTCTTGGCGTCTAGTGAGCTAGTGGCTTCGTCCAGCAGTAAAATCGAAGGATCTCGTACTATGGCGCGGGCAATCGCAACGCGTTGTTGCTGACCACCTGACAATCGTACACCTCGCTCACCCAGATACGTGTCGTAACCGTCCTTAAGTAAGCTGATAAAATCGTGCGCGAGTGCAGTGTGCGCAGCTTTTTCAATATCGGCTTCAAGAGCTTCGTCCATACCATAGGCAATATTGTCAGCCGCGCTACATGAAAATATCTGAGCATGTTGTGCGACAACACCGAACCTTCCACGTAGGTCGTTCAGCGTCGCTGTTTGGATCGGTTGCCCATTGACAGAAATGGTGCCTGTCTGAGGATCGTAAAAACGCAGCAGTAGATCCATTACCGTGGTTTTGCCGGCGCCGGAAGGACCGACCAGGGCTACGGTCTCACCGGCGTCTACTTTAAGCGAAAAGTCGACCAAAGCGGGCCGATCGAGTCGCGACGGATAAGCAAACGTCACCTTGTCGAACGAAAAAGAACCTGCGTGAGTATCGCCAAGGCTTACAGGGTCGGCTGGGTCCTGAATGCTTGATTCGGTGCCTAGCAGTTCGGCAATACGTTGGACGGCACCTGCCGCTCGTTGAATTTGCCCCCAAACTTCGCTGAGTCCTCCCGTAGAGCTTGCAGCAAATAATGCGTATAGCACGAACTGACCGAGCGTGCCTGCGGTCATCTCGCCTGAAGCTACGCTTGCGGAACCGCTTCTTAACATCAGCGCTATTCCGCCAAATAAACTAATAATGACAAGGGCCGACATCAAAGATCGAAAGCCAATACGTTTACGGGCTTTACCAAAGGCTTCGAAAACAGCAGCATTAAATCGGCGACGCTCATGGTTTTCAGCGGCAAACGACTGAACGGTGTGAATGGCATTTAACGACTCAGTAGCGAGTGCACTAAAGTCCGCAATACTGTCCTGGCTTTGTTTGGACATGGTTCGTATGCGCCGACCAAAAAAAGCAATGGGTGCGAGCACTACAGGAATCACCAGTCCCAGGGCTGCTGCCATGGCAGGTGCGGTGATAAAAAGCATCACAACTGAACCCAGCAGAATGGCCATGCTGCGCAACGCAATCGAAAAGCTCGATCCGACTACCGTGTCTATAAGCGTTGTGTCCGTGTTTAGTCGAGACAGCACTTCTCCGGTTCGCGTGTGTTCGAAAAAAGCCGGGCTTAGCCCGGTAATGTGACCATACAATTCCATACGGACATCGGCCACGACACGCTCGCCGAGCCAGGAAACCCAAAAGAAGCGTAGCGCCGAGAACACGCCGAGGCTAACGGCGACCAAGAATAGGCCAATGAAGTATCGGTCCAGGTCCCCCATGTTGGAGCTTGAAAAGCCGTTGTCGATCATGTGCCGAACGGCGGTGGGAAGCGCAAGGGTTGCCGTCGCCGCCAGTATAAGAAAAATAAGTGCGTAGAGCATCTGGCGTCGATAGGGCTTCGCGTAAGGCCACAGAAAACGAAGTGGCTTCAGTCGCGAAATAGCAGAGTCGTTCGGTTTTTCGTCGGTTACGTCCATGCGTGTTTTGCGCCTTGTTTTTTCATACTTGCTGAAGAACCGTATCATTCAGGACATGCGTTAGCCTGTCCACGAGATAATCGGCGTCATCACAGTTAAATGGGGACGGTGGTCGAATTTTCAATACGCTGTCATACGGACCATCGGTACCAACCTAGCGTAACCTGGTCATTGCTGGCCGAGCTATCGCCAAGCTGACCGTCATGCACGAGGTCTGGCATGGCGCCGCTAAATGGGTCGGCAGGATGCGAGGACGCCGGACTCAAATCCAATACGTTGGCGTTCTCTAAAGAGGCCTCTACTACAGGCGCTGCGGGCGATACCAGTAGCGCATATTTCAAGCGCTCTTTATTTTCGTATAGATAATTGTCGCCGCAAGCGTGATGTACCCAGAAGGACCGAAGTGCGACCCAGGGGTTGCCCTGATTCATCATGAAATACGTACAGGCAATAGCCAAATCGCAAATGCGTGGGGCGCGATGGGCGTCGCCAAAATCGATAATTCCAGCGACGTGTTGCTCTTCATCAATTTTCAAAGAATACGGATAACCAAGCAGAACGTTGTGTTCGTTAATGTCTCCATGAAAGGCGTGCAGGGTTGTTGGTTTGCGGCGAGCAGTCCATCCACGTAGCTGACTATCCAGACGATGCGATCTACGTCGCCGTCTTTGACATAACTGCGGTCGCGGTCATTGTGGGTAGCGACCATCGTTGCGGTTATGGGGCTGTTGCTGTTCGCGCATTCGTCCAGAGTACGCAATATATGAATTTGCATGTCGACATCTGTCGGGTCGGCGCTCGCGTGCATTACCTTGACGACATAACACCCCTTGCCTGAGTCGGGGTCTTTGCTGTCGCTGTCTCCGGTATGCAGAACGTAGTTGGCGTCCTGATAGCTGTAGAGCTCGGTCAGAACTCCCTCCAGTTGAAAGTCCTGTTTGAGGCAATGTTCAAGGGTGGCTATGTTCATAGTAGCGACTCGTCGAGCTTCTTGTACGTGGTTTACGCCAGGGTGCGGCATCATTCAAGGCCAGTACATGGTTAGTAGAACTTCGGGTTAAACACCCAAGAGCCATATCCCGGCAGTTCGCGTATTGTGTGACAGTTCCGAAGGCGTTACTAGCCATTTGACGCGGGTAGTGATCAGGCGCTTGATATTGAACTATGTCGGCTCTGAAGCGGTGCAAAATGCCCCGCGATAGTGCATGGTAACGCTTGAGATATGCAGGGCGGATGCGTAGCTTTCAAAGATTAGTCAAACGGATAGCTCCATGCCTTTTATTACGTTCAAAACAAGAGAGATCCAACCCAGAATTTTGGTGGGGCAGGTGTTTGGGAATTCCATCAAACCTCTTGCCGGTGAAGCAAGTCGCAGCATGAAAGCCTTACTGCGTCAGGGGCGAGGTAGTCTCGATCAGTTCAACGAGTACACCGACGAGCGTTTTGCTCTTTCCGATGTCGATCTACTGCCTCCCGCGGTGTCGGCGTAAAGCGCGATCCTCAAGTATTCATGCATCCTGGAGATTCGGTGGAAATAGAAATAAGTGGTGTAGGTAAGCTTGTTAACAACGTCGTAGAAGAGCCTCTAAAAGATCCTGGTTCGTAGAGCTTGAAAATTTCAGCCCAAGATTTGCTGGTCAGTCTCAGATACCCGTATTCAGCCGCAATTGCTGCGTCAATCCCTGACGCGGACAGCGAGCTGTTTTGCCAGGAAGAAGTGAATCTATGACATCGAGCTATCCTCAATTGCGTTCGGGACACTCCTTGGCCGCGTGGCGTGAAATGGGGCAATGGCGCAGCGTGTTAGACCGTTCGTTGTTTGTTGTTGACAGCGCCTCAAGGGATTCTGCGGCTTACGCGGCGCGTAATGTTGTCGTGCTATTGCACGGATTCCCAACGTCCAGTTGGGACTGGCATTACCAGTGGGATGAGCTGGCAAAACACTACCGGGTAATCACATTTGATTTGTTGGGTTTTGGATATTCCGACAAACCGCACAACTATCGATATTCGATTCACGAGCAAGCCGATTTGACTATGGCTCTGCTGCGCGAACTAAGTATCGACAGCTACGCCTGCCTTGCCCACGATTACGGCGACACGGTAGCTCAGGAAATACTGGCTCGAGATAACGAAACCGATGGCCAAAACATTCAGGCAGTATGTTTGCTCAACGGTGGACTGTTTCCGGAAACGCATCGCGCGCGATTGGCTCAGAAGCTTCTTGTGGGTCCGTTCGGCGGATTTTTCGTTCGATTCTTCGGTCGTGCAGCATTTGAAAAAAATCTGACCAACGTGTTCGGCAAGAATACGCCACCAAGCGGCGAGGAGATGAACAATTTTTGGGAGCTTACGCAGTACAATAACGGTCAACGCAATTTGCACAGACTCATGTGGTACATGAAGGACCGACGTCAACATCGCAGCCGTTGGGTTAATGCACTAAAAGATACGAAGGCGCCGCTGGCGCTCATCAACGGTTCCAGCGACCCGATTTCCGGTGCTCATATGGTGACTCGCTACCGGGAGTTAATTGGTAAAGGCACAATCGTTGAAATGTCGGACATCGGTCACTACCCCCAACTGGAAGCTCCCGAGGAAGTAACTTCTCACGTACTTTCGTTTTTCCAGGAAAAGCTATGACTGAGTCTTTCCAATTTGACACGTTAATCAAAAACGCCCTGGTATTTGATGGCACAGGCAGGCCACCAGGAAAACAAGACGTCGCGATAAAAAACGGTGTGGTGGTTCAGCGAGAACGCGCAATCGAAGGCAGCGCTCGTCAAAGCATTGAAGCCAAAGGTCTATGGTTGACGCCTGGTCTGCTCGATATACATACTCATTTTGACCTGGAGGTTGAGTTAGCACCTGGACTACCTGAGGCCGTTCGCCACGGTACAACAACGGTTGTAGTCAGTAATTGCTTACGTATTTGTCGCTGGCAATCTGGCCTGGGAACGTGACGAGTTTACGCCGTTGCACGGTACGCAGATGTGGGGAAGGGCACTCACGGCGAAGTCATGGTCCGCTGACAAGCCGGCTTTAGAGGTGCCCTTTAACCGAGACTGCCGCGTTGTTTCAAGCTCAGCATTAAAAAAGGCTAGAGCACTGTTGCGCACCTGGCCTATGCTATCTGTAAGAGCAGCTCTATCCACGGCATACTAGTCAGGAGGCGCTATTTCAAGTTCGAGTTCGTCGACGTCTTCACTCATTTGAATCTGGCACGACAGCCGCGAACGGTGTTCGTCATAGGCATCCACCGATTCCAGTAACATGGTTTCGTCGTCGCCGCGATCAGGAAGTCGTGGCATCCAGTCTTCAGTGATGAAAACATGGCAGGTGGCACAGGCACAGCAGCCGCCACAGATTGCTTCGATATCGTCGTAGTCGGCTTCGACCAGTGCCTCCATTAAGCTGCCATCGTTTACTGCATCTATAGTCTGGGTCTCGCCCTGCAGGTCTTTTACAATAATCTTTGCCATGTGTTGCTTGTCCTCAAAAGTTCCTAAAGCAGGCGAAGCGGGCAACCTCGTAGTGGCTATCCTTTTCGCATCAACCTCTGTCGAAGTTGATGCGCATTATACGGAAATTTTTCGTAAATTCATGCGAAGCTGGGCAAATTTCAGACAAGAGCTGCGCTCTGACATTGCCACGGATCGCACAGGTCTCTGGCAGGCCTGAGAGCGTGTGCTATCGGATATCAATTTGTGCTGTATGTACTGAACTTTGCTCGTTCGCCCAGTCCGTCCATGTGATCATGATGGAGTTCTCCGAGAGGGCGGCCATTCTTGGAAATCTGCTTTTCCGCGCGGCACTTATTTGGGAGACTTCTGTATGTGCGATGAGGGCAAGTTGCGCATCAAACAAGGATGTTTTTAAGCTAGCCGAATCTGTTCCAGATTCATAATCGACTCAGAAATTTTCAAGCATTCCATCCTGAATTTATCGTCTGATATCCATCTACTTATTATCTCAAATGACTTCATTTAACTCCGACCAAAGAAACATAACGTCGCAAATAACTGGGCGCTTTAACGTTGGCGGTGTTTGTGCGATTATGCGAGCGATAGCCAGCCGCACAAACACCGCCAACGTTAAAGCGATCCATGTTGATTTGCCTTGTTATGCGTTTTTTTCCGTTAAGCGACCAGTAACATATTTATGCAAAACACTGGACATTAGTGTCTGATACGGCAGGCCTTCTATAAGGGCTCGCTCTTGCAAAAGCTCAAGATCCATTTCTGATATACGAATATTTACTCGTTTATCTTTCTTAAACGTATTTTTTGCAGCAGATTTATATTTTGCGAGACTTGCTGGAGTGCTAACTGAGACCCACTCTCCATTTTCAAAGGACTCAAGTATTTCTTTCTCTTCTTTACTAAGTTTATTGCTCATCATTCACCTCTAGATATTTTCGTGTAGCTTTGCGGCTTGGAATGATGGTTTTTAAGAAAATTTCGGTCTCATTCTCAATAAATGGAATAAGATAGGCGTAAT
>QIGP01000130.1 GCA_003228965.1 Gammaproteobacteria bacterium | reverse complement strand
TTGATCTCCTTTGCGTCGTCCGGGAGCTTGTTCGGCGCGACTGCAAATGCGCAGTTTATGGAAATCAAAGAGTACGCAGCAGAACTTGCTACGACTAAGTTTGGCAAAGCGCCCACCACAGGTGGGCTTATCTACGTCAAACGTTGCGACGGCTGCCCAACCATGGGCGTCACGTTTCGAGCGCAAACCCAGTTCCTGGACGGTAAACGCTCGATAACCGCGGTTGCCGCTGAGCGACTGTCCAACCGTGGAGCAACTCTGCTGTTCGACCCCAAAACCCGCTACGTTACGCGCGTCATCTATTGGCCAGCAAGCTAATCAGACCCTCCCGATCACCGACAAGAATGTGTACTGAGAAAACTATGAACACTAAATACTCTCCTCTTCTTACTTTGAGTGTCAGCGCCTGCTTAAGCGCCCTGGTAACTCATACGGCGTATGCGTCGGACATTGAAACGTTGGTGGGACAAGTCCAGGACTTCGCTGGTCCCAACGTGACGCTAGTTGTAGACACTTCCGGCAGCATGGTGTCGCAGGTGTTTATCGGCAGCGAAGCCGATCCCTATGATGCAACCTTCGACTACACCGGTCCATTTGACATTTATGAAAGTTTTGGTGTTCCAAGGCGTCTCCTGTACTCGCTTACCCCGTCAAGCTCGATCAACTATCTCGACGAAGACGATCTTGATACCAACCAGTGGGTAGAACCGACGGCCTTTGCTTGTGCTAACGGTCAGACGCAGCTGACCTCAAGCGGCCTCTATTCTGACCGGTTTGCACAGTTCCGCATCGACGGTGACACGGCGTTTTGGGGCTTCCCTGTACCTGCAGGTGGCACGGGAGGCGAGTCGAACATTACGGAATGCATGGCCGACTTCGGTATTCACGGCGACGGCTCAGGGGCAGGCACCTATCCTGTCAATTTCGAAATTCTACCCACCCCTATAAGTACTCTCCACCCGTGGTCTACATCGGAAACCGATCCACAGGTGGTGAACTGGCAAAACACCGGCGCCGGCTACACCTTTTTTACGCCGAACTATTTGAACTGGATTTACGAACGTAAGATAGCCGACGAACCCGTTGTTTTGTCTCGACTGGAAATTGTTCAAAATGTCGCTAACGAACTTGTACAAACACTGAAAGCGCGTTCAGTTCTAAACAACGACGGTCTCCGCCTTGGCCTTATGCGTTTCTCGGCAAACGGTGCAGGTGGCATGGTCGTAGCCCCGACAGTGAAACTTGCTACCGGCGATCACGACGTCACGCTTAAGTCCGAAATAGACGCGCTCACGCCCACGGGCAGCACACCACTTGCCGAGACTATGTACGAAGCCTATCGCTACTACAAAGGGGATGCCCCTAGGTTTGGCGATGCCTCTACCCCAACAACCTCAGTGGCTACCTCTCTCGACGGTGGCAACTACCGCTCTCCCATTGAAGCGGCCTGTCAGAAAAATTACGTTGTACTACTCACCGACGGTAACCCAAATCTCGACTTCGAGGCCGACAACGACATTGAGAACTTGACTGGGCCGTGCGACGGCGACAACTGTCTCGATGATCTGACCAATTACATGAAAACGACGGACCTTGCGACAGGCAGCGGGTTCTCAGGCAATCAATCCATTGATACCTTCATCATCGGATTTTTCGCAGACTTTCCGCTTCTTCAAGACGCCACTACCGGTCAGGTCGATACGAACGATGACGGCGAACCGGATACTCCGGGATACTTTCTCGCGAATAACCCGGACCAGCTCAAAGAAGCGTTTGACGACATATTTGACAGTGTCGATACTGACGTCGCATCGTTCACTGCGCCCGCCGTTTCTGTCAACAGCCTAAATCGCTTTACGAACCGCGACACGCTTTACTTTACGCTATACAAGCCTTCTCCTTCGGGCCAGCCGCACTGGGACGGTAACCTCAAAGGTTACAAGATTGGCCGAGCAACTGAGGGCGGTGATATCGAAATTCTCGACGCCAATGGCGCGCCTGCGGTTGATCCTTCAACAGGCCTGTTTAACACTCGGGCCGTAAGCTTGTGGGGTACAGATTCCGATGGTCCTGACGTCTCCGAAGGTGGCGTTGCCGCTCGTTTGTCCGCTCAGCGCAATATCTTCTCGAACCTTACGTCTAACGCCACACTCTCTGTTGAAGGGAACGTAATTAGTCGGGACAACAGCGACGTAATAGGTGCTATTCCAGGCATGCCGCAAGGCGATGAACTGCTGGAGCTCATCGACTATACGTCCGGTCTTGACGAAGAAGGCGGTGCTCGTCGCATGCTTGGCGATCCACTGCACAGTCAGCCACTCGTGATTAATTTTGACGGTGGTACTGACGACCTGCTGCTCGTGTTTGGCACAAACGACGGTTTCATACACGCGATCGATCCGACCCAGGAAAACACCACGACGAATGACATGGAGTACTTCGCGTTCATTCCTAAAAAGTTGCTACCAAGGCAGGTCGATCTCAAAGCGAACAGACCGTCAGCAAATCGCATAGACAGTAAAATCTATGGCATGGACGGCCCTATCACCGCCTGGATTGAGGGCGACGATGACAAAAATTTCATTGTCGAATCCGGCGATAATTTGTGGGTCTACGCTGGCATGCGTCGCGGCGGCCGCGGTTACTACGCGTTTGACATGACCAACAGAAACGCACCAGAACTCAAATTCGTAATTGATAACACGCGTACGAATTTTTCCAATCTTGGACAGACCTGGTCGTCAGCAAGCTACGCCAAAATTAATCTCAATGACATTGAAAAAGACGTGCTCATTTTTGGTGGCGGCTACGATCCAAACCAGGACCGTGATAACAACTCTGCCGACACCATGGGCAATTCGGTTTACATTGTCGACGCCAGAACGGGCAACTTGATTTGGAGTGCTGGCGGACCAGGCACGGGCGCCAATCTTGAACTCGACGCCATGACGCACAGCATCCCTTCTGACGTACGCATCATCGACACCAACGGCGACGGTTTCATCAACCGTTTATACGTCGGTGACATGGCAGCGCAGGTATGGCGCTTCGATATTAATACCAATCCCGTTAGAACCGACCTGGCCATCACCGGCGGCCGCATTGCAGACTTCGGCGGTGAAGGCACGGCAAATGAGCGTCGCTTTTATTCGGCACCCAGCGTCTCACGTTACGTTGAAGACGGCCGCGGTTTTCTGACCATAGCCCTTGGCTCAGGCTATCGCGCCAGCCCACTTGACGTTAAAATTGATGACAAGCTTTACGTCATTAGAGACGACTTTATTTATGCACCTTCCGTAGACCCCGCTACAAATATTCCTGAGTACGAGAACGCTGAGCGGAATCCGCTAGTCACCGAAACCGAAATGCTGGAGCTCACTCTTAACGGCATTCAAAGCGGCACACCTACAATAACTGCAGGTGATTTTGGTCGCGGTTGGTACCTTGGCCTTGACGCAAGTTCTGGTGAAAAATCACTGTCCTCCGCGGTCACCGCCGAAGGCCGCATTTTCTTCACGACTTATTCGCCAGATAGTCCTGCACTGTCGTGCGATCCTGTTGCCGCTACCGGACTTGGACGATTTTACGGCATAGACATTCTGAGTGGGCAACCGGCGCTGTATGACGACGTAGCCGGTGTCCCACCAATTGCAGCCAGTGTGGAGCTTGGCGCAACCGGTATTCCGCCCCAACCTAAACTGATATTCGTAACCCCCGAGTGTGACGATTGCGCGTCTGACGACGGCCTGGTACCAAACATCGCCGAACTGGTCGTGCAGGCGGGCACTGAAACCATCGACGTAGGTCTGGCCACACGGCCAGTTCGAACCTACTGGGTAGAACTTTGAGGATACGCCATGAACAACCTGTCAACACAACATTCAGAACGTGTTCGCGGCTTCACGCTCATTGAGCTAATGATTGTCGTGGCCATTATTGCCATCATAGCCACACTCGCCTACCCGAGTTATATACGTCAAGTCCACAAAGCGGGACGTACGGACGCAACGAGTGCGCTACTTGTTATTGCAGCGGAACAAGAAAAGGAATTCTTGAAAAACAATGCTTATACGTCAGAATTGGATGATCTTGGAATTACTGAAACCGAGGCCGGCAAGTACAAACTAACGTTAACGACGCCGGATGGGGGCTTTCTTGCTGTCGCTGCCCCAAACACTCCCGGCAACGTCTCTCAAGTTGATGACAAGGGATGTGCCGAGTTTTCCATTGATCATACCGGGGCCAAGAGATCCGAAGGGGTCGACGCCTCTGGTGGCGCAGTTACCACAGGTTGTTGGTAGTGCCTTCCCAGCTAAACGCCCGGTCTTAACTTCTATCTATTTAACACGCTGTCGCCGTAAGGCGACAAAAACTGTGAACCCACTCACGGTTCGCTCTCTCACTTCGCCGATATACTCCCAACCGTAATCCTTTTCCTGGAGTCCGAAACTCCGGGATTACATTAGGTAATATACAGAGCGTAGAGACAGCATTATGAAAAAATCAACCGGTTTTTCCCTGATCGAACTTATGATCACTGTAGTGATCATTGCGATTGTTACGTCAATTGCTCTTCCAAGTTACCGCGAACACGTGAAACGTACGATGCGTACAGACGCTACCACTGCATTGCTGCGACTGGCAGCTGAGCAAGAAAAATTTTATATCTCCAACAATTCGTACACTACCGACCTCAACGAGCTGAACATTGTGGGCACCGATGAAGGCCTGTATACGCTTGCTGTCGCCTCTGACAATCTAGTCACAACATTCATCGCAACGGCATCGACCAAGGACGGTGAGTCTCAGGAAGACGATAACAAATGCTCTAGCTTTTCGATTGACGCTAACGGCAATAGAGGCGCCATTGGTGACACTGGTAGCGGCGATGTTGATACAACAGAGAGTTGCTGGAAATAGGTGGCACTCACCTTCGATGGCGTCTAGCGCACTCTGCGCTCCCTCTTTGTCGCCGTTCGCAGCTACTAACTTTGCGAATTTAAGAAAACGTAATTCACTACTTGTAGAATGTGACCACGTTCACACTTTGCGTTTTTTACACGCCACGTAAGTTATCTCACTCAACGTAAACATCATACTAATTGCGCAATTTTTAAAACGACACCGCTTAACAATACGCATTACGATCCGCTTATCCTAAAATTGTTTCCGTTTGTCGCGATGTACATGACATCAATTAACCATCAAGTAATACTGGCTCCAACATTCGATAGACAAACGGTAAGACCAGTGAACAATACAAGCAACCAGCAACAGCGCGGCTTTTCACTTATTGAAGTCCTCGTGACTATTGTGATTTTATCTACAGGCATGCTGGGAATAGCGGCACTTTATGTTGAAAGCCTGAAGTCCGGTCAGTCGGCACTAGCCCGTACCAAGGCCATTAACCTCGCTGCCGACATGGCCGATCGCATGCGCGTCAACCGAGCGGGCGAAATATTCTATGTCACAAACTCTGCCCAGACGCCTGCGGCCCCAGCCACTCGATGTGGCTCGAGCATTGGCATTGCTGCGGTAGATTGTACCGCGAGCCAAATGGCTGGCTACGATATTTGGCAGTGGAAAACAGCCTTGGGCAACACCAATGACGACGATGCTAAAAAAGCAGGCCTGGCTAACGCCCGTGGATCAATCACGCGTAACGCCGCAACTAACCCAACTACCTTGACAATTCTGGTTGAATGGTCGGAAAAGAGTTCCGAGCAAAGCTACGAATTGTCTTTTGCACTATAGGTCGACCCACATGACTACATATAAACGCCAACAAGGTTTTAATCTTATCGAACTGATGGTCGCCATGATCATCGGCGTCTTTCTGGTCGCCGGCGCCTTGCGCGTATACACCCAAAGCCAGGCCGCCCTTATTATTAGCGAGCAAGCCGCACGCTTACAGGAAAATGCGCGCTACGCACTTCAATTTATCGAACGTGATGTTCGAGCGGCTGATTTGTGGGGACTTACCAATGAATCGTCTCAAATCGCAGGTTCGTCGGACCCAACCCAGCCCGTATCGGCGCTGACTGCAAGCGTAGGCGACTGCCAGGTTAACTGGTCAATCAATATTGATGTCGCCATTGAAGGGTCCAACAATATAAATCCGTACAATACAACATGTATTCCAACCTCCGACTACGTGGCCAATTCAGACGTGCTCATACTGCGTCACGCCCAATCGACCCCGGTTGACGAAGCTGATCTACTGGCCGGAGTTCTTTACATACGCTCTGCAACAAGCAACGGCACCATTTTCGAAGGCCCCAATCAGCCAGGCGGAGTCGCCACCGACGGTATTAACAGTCGACTAACCACAGTCGCCTACTGGGTCTCGGATTCTTCTGACTTACACGACGACGTACCGTCACTACGTCGCTCATACCTGTCAACCGACGGAACCAATCCGGTGGTTATCAGTGAAGAAGTCATCACTGGAGTCGAAGATCTCCAGATTCAATACGGCATCGACACAACCGGCGATCAGTCAGTCAATATGTACGTTGACTTTGATGCTGTCGTCAACCCCGATGCCATTTTGGTCGCTCGCGTATGGCTACGGGTTCGTGCCGAAAAAATAGAGCAGGGCTATACTGAAGACGTCACCTACACCTACGCCGATCAATCGTTTAGCTCTGCCGGCCCCTTGGCCGCTGCTAATGACACCAAATACCGCAGACTGTTAGTTACGAAGACAATAGAAATGCGCAATCGCCGCGCTGAAACCTTGTAAGGAACACAGGACCATGAAAAAATTAACACGCTCGAGAATTGGACCACAAAGACAACAGGGCGCTGCCCTGGTAGTGGGACTCATTCTGCTTTTGATTCTTACGGTGTTCGCTGTGAGCGGCATGTCTACGGCAACTCTTGAACTTGTTCTGGCGGGTAACACGCAGTTTACCGAAAACGCATTTCAGGCTTCAGAGTCAGCTATTGAAGCAGAATTTGTATTGGGCCAGGCGACCCCCGTCCTGCCTCGCCTGAATAACTACGCGTTCGACAATGGCATCGTTGCCACAACCGACGTAACGTATCGAGCGAACACCTTTGCTGAAGGTTATTCGTTTTCGGAGTATTCGGCCGACCACTACGTCATTACGGCACGTGGTCAGTCAGGTAAGAATGCGACCAACGTAAATCAACAAGGTTTCTTTATTGTGGTGCCGGGAGTCGGTACCAATTAGAAATGCCACAGGGTATCGCTTGTATAACGCACTAGTAC
>QIGP01000107.1 GCA_003228965.1 Gammaproteobacteria bacterium | reverse complement strand
CGCTCACTATGGCGCGGCCATTTGCGCCGATCCCCCTTGAGCCATAGCTACGGCTATGTCCCGGCGGGCGATCAGCACAACTGCCCACACCGCAGCGGCGATAAATTCCATCAACTCATGAACAGTGCAGGCTAGAATGCTATGCGCTCACCCATTTTATTGTTCTTAACGATTAACAGTCACCCAACATGACCCAAGTTTGCAGAGCTAATTTAATCGACGAGCCCAAGCGGTAACGCGGTAGTTGTTTTGATGTTAGACAAGGCAATGGTCGAGTTTACTTCCAGCACCGATGGCAGTTGCGATAGCGAATTGCGAAAAAAGCTTTCGTAAGATTCGATGTCGCGCGTGACCACTTTCAAAATGTAGTCGACTTCACCTGTGGTCGTGAAGCAATCCAGTACCTCCGGAAACTCGCGAATCGCGTTTTCAAATTCCGGTAACGATTTACGCCCGTGTGCCGATAATTTGATATGGGCGAACACCACCACGTTGAGTCCCAGAGCCCGTCTGTCCAACAGCGCAACCCGTCGCTGGATAATGCCTTTTTTCTCTAGTCGGCTGATTCGCCGCCAGCAGGGTGACTGGGATAAACCGACTCTTTCGGCGATGTCGCTGGCTGAGAGAGTGGCGTCTTTTTGCAGTATTTCGAGGATCTTGCGGTCTGTTTGATCGAGAAGCATAAATTAGTTCGCATTCATTAAATATAAGCATAGTCTATGCATTATACTAGCAAATATGAGCAGTAATAGCGCTTTTATTTCGCTAAAATCGCGATAATCTAGGCGTCTAATATATTGTCTCACTGTTATGGAGATGGTCCGGGATTGCCTTCAGAACGTCGAGATTTAAAGATTAATTCGATCCAATCTGGGTACAATTAGTTACTATCGAAAGCAATTACTGGTGGTAACCGGCAAGCCAGTAACGGCTCGCATCGACTTTCCTTAGGGATAGGAGAACTGCATGAAAGTGTTAGAACACCCCGAATTCGACGCTCATGAGCGTATGGTTTTTTGTCACGACAAAGCGTCGGGGCTGAACGCCATCATTGCGATCCACAGTACAGTCCTGGGCCCGGCCGCCGGTGGTTGCCGTATGTGGAGCTACGCGAACGATGACGAAGCCCTTACCGACGCGTTAAGGCTTTCGCGCGGTATGAGTTACAAAAACGCCCTTGCCGAAATTCGCTTTGGCGGCGGCAAGGCGGTCATTCTTGGTGATGCGGCCAAAGACAAAACGGCCGAATTGTTTCGTGCGTTCGGTCGCGCGATCGACGCGCAATCTGGCGACTACATTACGGCGGAAGACGTCGGTGTACGTGTTGCTGATATGGAAGAAGTCGCCACGCAAACGAAATTTGTCAGCGGTTTGAGTCAACGCGGTTCCTCGGCAGGTGGCGACCCGTCACCCTGGACTGCGCGTGGTGTGTACGTTGGCATTAGAGAAGCTGCGTCCCATCACCTCGGTGCTTCTTCATTGCAGGGTGTTCGTGTGGCTGTGCAAGGATTAGGAGGCGTTGGCTATCACCTGTGTCGTCATTTGCATGAAGCGGGTGCGCTGCTGACTGTTGCAGACATTAATAGAGAACGCTGCAACGTTGTAGGCAGGGAATTTGCAGCACAAGTTGTCAGTACAGACGATATCATCGGTGCAGACGTAGACGTTCTTGCTCCATGCGCACTGGGTGCAGTGATTAACGAACGTTCGCTTGGCACGTTGAAAGCAAGCGTTGTCGCGGGAGCGGCGAACAATCAGCTTGCGACCCCCGAAGATGGAGAGCAGCTGCGTAGTGCCAATATTTTGTACGTTCCTGACTACGTGATAAACGCGGGCGGAATTGTCAGTGCGGAAGGCGAATATTACGGCGACGTGAGTGAAGCGCAAGTGGCCGCCAGAGTGGACGCTATTGGTCCACGACTGCGGGCTATATTCCTGGAAGCATCGGCTACCGACACGGGCACCCACGTGATTGCGGACGCGCTAGCTCAAAACAGGATTCGTGAAGGGCGCGTAACGCCCATGGTGGATAAACTGGCTTCTTAAGTTGATGCCAGGCTAACTCGCAGGCCTGTTAACTTGGGGCTCGCGGAGTACGCCAACTGAACAGGAGCCCTCTATGCGCAACTATCGAGGGTTTTTTTGCCTGACGTTTGCTCGCCCGGTCTTTGCTCAAAGTTTGTTGGCAAGTGAAATCGTTTGTCGACCGCGTCCTGTTGCCATTGTGGAGCGTCAGAATCCCGCGTGTTTAACAAGACCAGGCAGGGCGGCATGAAAATTCTTAATGATTGGCATGTTGTGTGTCCATGGCGAAGCGTCGGCCCTCTGCGGATCGATAGTGCTGGATTCCCCAGCGTAACCCTTTGGTATTTGCGAAAAGACACCGTCGTCTTCTTCGTCGTCTGCAAAGTGGAATTCGTAACCCGGGATGCACAATTTTTCGTCTACGTGCGCTTCTACGCTGTGTACGCCGAAACTCATCAGGTCGAGTACGACAGGCTGTGGAGGGATAATCCAGCTTTGGGTTGGTGCGCGCATGAACAAGTACTGAATTCGCCGGTTTTGGGAGCTAATTCGGAAGCGCATGATCGCTCCACCGTAGAGTTTGCTGCGCGAACTGCTCGACGCAATTAAACCGTTTTCGAAATCAGGTGCAAAACCCTTCGCGAATTGCAGGGAATTTGGGTCGTTGTCGTCGCTAAACCACGCGACAGGCTTATTGTTGTATATACGTTTCTTCGCATCGTTCATTGCATCAAGGCGAGGTTTGGAAAAATCGGCGTAAGGTTCTACACGATCATCCGGTGCGTTCTTAAGTATCAATGACAACGCACGTCGGTCGGGGACCGGTGCTTTAACGCGACGACTAACCTGGTCGAGCGCGGTCTGAATTTCAAAGGGAAGATTGGTGGTCTCTTCTGCGCTGTACCAGTTTGTCTGCCCGCCTTCTATGACAGGTTTGATGTCACCTTTACCAATCCAGTGTTCGTTTTCGCTATTGATGTAGTGAGTAGCGACGCGCCACACCAAGGATGAGTCCTTGTAGAAAATTCGTGGGAACAGCGCTCTTCGATGTTCGGCAACGCGAGGGTTGCCGAGCTGTACGTAGCCAACAAAGAAACGAAACTGCAGATCTCGGCGCACGTTAGTCAGAAAGTAGCGATGACCGTCCAGCGTGACCAGATTACGCGGTTTCTGGCGTTGAAGCATACGCTTGGGGTCGGTTTTGGCGCTACCTTGAGGTCGCAGTGGGCAGCCGCTGTCGAGCAGGGCGGCGAATTGCTTACCGACCTGAGCTTCGCTAATTGATGCAGGAGGTATGTCGGGAGTGATTGCGTGTGTGGTCACGGTACTCTCAGGTCTTTAAGACATTTAGAGTCTCTGGACGGATGAGTCTACCGTATGACAGGCTGGCGCAATACGAGTACCTGAAACTATTCGATATTAACCCTCAACTGCGAGGTCGATATTGGTGTCGTGTGAGCTTCGAAGTTGCAACATACCCTGCTCAACCATCGCATCGGTATGATCGCGGAAGCTGTAAAAGGGATTAATGACGCTGCTGCTTTGGGGTGTCGACACAATGGAGACCCAGGCGTTTCGGGTAACTTTGGCGCGGTACATGGCCGTATCGGCCAGGCTTAGTAATTGTTCCCAATCCATGAGGTCTGGTTTTGAGCGAGCGAACGGGAAGCCTGTAATACCAATAGAAGCTGTGGTGCGCGTGGCCTGACCGTTGCCAACTGAGAATACTGCGCTTTCCATGCGTGAACGAATGCGTTCGGCGAGCACCTCGCCCTGACGTAAGTCGGAGTAGCGTCCAATCACCAGGAACTCGTCCCCGCCCCAGCGAATAACAGCGTCTGACGAGCGGCAACACGCCAACAACAGGTCGCGAACTTGCAGCAACATTTCGTCGCCTGCACTGTGTCCGCACGTATCGTTTACAGGCTTGAAGTTGTCCAGGTCAATCATCATAAATATAAAATCAGACTGATCAGAGTTGGTCGACTCATCTTTCGGTGTAGTTCCAGGATTGGTTTGATAGCGCCTGCGAACCACGTCGATGTCTTTGGCGATTTCCTCAAATACGAATCGTCGATTGCGCAGTCCGGTTAAGGGGTCGGTGATACTTGCTTGCAGGAACCGCTTGTTGAGCTGTTTGAGTTCTCCGTTACGTGCTGCGAGTTCGCGTGTGCGTTCCTGAACGTCTTTCTCAAGTCGGCGTCGGTACCCCGCTTCCCGGCGCAGTTGTTTCTGGTGTATGGACCAGGCGAGGGCTGCTGCACCCATAGCCATCAGGAAGTAGCCAATGTAGGCCATAGGGCTGTTCCACGGCGCGGGCGCTGTGGTCAGGCTGAGCGCCATTTCGTCTGTTTGCCACACGCCATCGCTGTTCGCAGCCCGGACTATAAAGCGGTAGTCGCCGGCATCAAGGTTGGTATAGGTTACGTGACGTTTGTTACCAGCTTCGATCCACTCAGGGTCAAATCCTTCGAGTTTGTAAGCAAACTGGTTTTGCGAAGGTGCGGCAAAATCCAGTGCGCTGAATTCAATCGACAGCACGTCATCGCGATGGCTAAGCTCGAGTGCGTTGGCGAGCCAGTGAGGCTTGCCGATGTCGATCGGTTTGTTAAGCAGAGAAATTTTTGTTAGCACGACTTTTGGTGGTGTTGTGTTAATGCCAAGATCAGAAGGATAGAAAGCATTGAATCCGTTTGCACCGCCAAAGAACAGCTGCCCGGTTGCGCTACGGTAGTGAGCGCCAAAGTTATACTCTTCGCTTTGCAGGCCATGATTGCGATGGAAGTTCGCTACTTTGTCTGTTGCTACAGAGTACTGGCTAATGCCGAAGTTCGTTGACAGCCATAAATCACCGTCGGTGTCCGATTCTATGCCGTAGACCACGTTGTTGATAGCGGGGCCAGAGGTTGGAATAAATCGTTCGAATTTCAATGAGTCCGGCTGATTCAGGTCACCGACAGCGCGCGCCAGTCCGCCGCCCTGGGTGCCCAACCACATGGTCCCGTTGATGTCCCTGTGGATGTCGTAAATCGTATCCGCACTAATCGACTCAGGGTCTTTCTGATTGTGGCGGTAGGTGTGAAAGTAACCGCTCTGAGGAGTAAAAATGCTCAAGCCGCCGCCGTCGGTACCAATCCAGATGCGTCCCGTTCGGTCCTGTGCAAACGTGGTGGCGCGTGCGCCTGCTATGCCTTCGCTTGGCGAGGCCGAATAGGGAAAGCGTTGAATTGAGCCGTCGGTGGCTATTCTGTTGACTCCGCCGCCGAAAGTGCCTATCCAGATGTTGCCTTCGCGATCTTCGAACAAGGCCATAATGCCATTGCTGGAGAGGGTCTTTTCGTCCTCAGGGTCGTGGCGGAAGTTTGTAACTTCGTTGGTTTCAAGGTTCACCCGGTCGATACCTGCGACCATAGTGCCAAGCCACAGCTCGTTGCGTGCCGTAATTAGCGTCGACATGATGTGGTTGTCGGATATCACAGGAGCTTCGGTTGAGTCTTTGGTGATAAACGTAACGTCGCCTGTTGTGCGATTAATTTTGTTAAGGCCGCCGCCAAACGTGCCTACCCAAAGTGTTTTGCTGCGGTCTTCTGCGAACGAAGTGACGTTGCCGTTGCTCAGCCGATCGGGTGAGAAGTGGCCGAAACCCCAGCTACGAGGATTCCACTTGCTGGCGCCTTTTGATCGTGTACCTACCCATAGAATTCCGGAACGATCCTGGTACAACGACATGATGTAAGAGTCGCTGAGGCTGCCTGGGTCAGAGCGATCGTGTTTGTAGTGGAAGAAACGATTGCGCTGACGGTCAAAAAGATTGAGACCTTGATTTGTGCCAATCCAGAGGCGGCCGGCATTGTCCTCGAAGATGCTGCGAACGCCGTTGTGACTGAGCGTTTGGGCGTTGCCTTCGTCGTGTTGAAAGCGCGTAAACACGCCGGTTTCGCGGTCGAAACGGTTGAGGCCCGAGGCGCGCGTACCAAACCACAGTATGCCTTGTTTGTCTTCGAATATTGCCCTGACCTGGTTGCTGCTAATCGAGTTGTTGTTACTCGCGTTGTGGCGGAAATTTTCGAAGCTTCGGGTTATGGGATCAAAGCGGCTCAAGCCGTTGTTGGTCGCTACCCAAATAATGCCGCGACTGTCCTGCATGAGTTCAAATACTTCATCGTCGGCCAGTGAGTTCACGTCGTTTTCGTCGTAGCGAAAGTGTTCTGACTTTCCGGTAGTGGGGTTGAGCCGGTTAAGCCCGGCACCGTTTGTGCCTAACCAGACCGAGCCGTCTGTTGTGTAGGTGATGGCCCGTACGATATCCATGGAAATACTGTGTTCGTCGTCCGGATTGTGTCGGTAAGACGTAAAGCTGTCGGTAGTGACATTCCAGCGCGCAACGCCGCCACCGTTGGTTCCGATCCACAGGTTTCCGTGGGCGTCTTCTGTCATATCCCAAATAAAATCTGCGCCCAGTGAGTTAGGGTCGCCCGGGTCACGCTTGTACTGATTAACGCGATTGCCGTCGTAGCGATTAAGTCCGTTTTCGGTGCCAAACCAGAGAAAACCCGTTTGATCCTGGTACATGACGTTAACGGTACTTTGCGACAGGCCTTCTCCCATTCCAAGGTGACCGAATCTCATGGGGTTACCTACCTCAGCGAAGGCCAGGGATGTGCTGATAAATAGCACAAGCGCAGCCGCCATTTGTTTGAGTAGCAGGCGACCCGGAGTAGGTGCCAATCGATTGTCGTTCATGAGTGCAGTTCCTGTAGAACGGGTTTGGACGTGTTGTCGTAAAGTTTTAAAAAGTCGTCGCTAGGTATGGCCGCAGAGCAGTAGTAGCCCTGGTAGAGATGACATTTCCATGAGCGCAGTAGCTCGTACTGTTCTTTGGATTCGATGCCTTCGGCAATGACTGTGAGGTTCATGTTTCTTGCTAACGAAATAAGCGCTGACGTTATTACCGAATCTGCGCCGTTTTCGAGTGCGCCCGATACATAGGAGCGATCCAGTTTCAAAATATCGATGGGCAGCTTCTTCAGATAGTCGATAGCTGTATCACCTGTGCCGAAATCGTCAAGAGAAAGGCGTACGCCAATCGCTTTGAGTTCGTGTAGCTGGCGCACGATACGCTGGTCGCTACCGATGTCGCCGCGTTCCGAGATTTCCATTTCAAGTTGTGCGGGTTCCAGCCCATATTTGACCAGCGCCTGTTCAAGGGTGCGCACGACATTGGTTCGACGCAGCTGGGTAATCGACAAGTTAATCGCCATTCGCAAAG
>QIGP01000393.1 GCA_003228965.1 Gammaproteobacteria bacterium | reverse complement strand
ATTGTGTCTACCGGCAGGTCATTAACAATACGTGGCCGGTACCGCGATGTTTTTATGCGCTGACCAACTTCCACCGCAAAGCGGGGGTAATTGAGATCGTCGCGCACCACGACCAGATTCGTCACCCGACCCGTCGCTGTGACCGTAAATTCAAATTCGAGAATGGCGATGCCGTCGGGAAGCGTCCCAATTCGAGATGGACGCATTCCAATAGGGACATCTTCAAATTCAATTTCCAGGGGCTGAGAAAAAAGCACGTCGTCCTGTGCATCAATGTCAGCCGATTGCAGTACTTTGCCAGCCTCAGCATAGGCCGCACGAGCCACGCGGCGACGCCCGCCTATTACGTACCAGTCGCCCAGCTCTCCCCACGCTTTGGCAACATCGACAGCGTCGGTAAATTCTTGTCGTTTGTACAGGTTTACCACCTCAACCAGCGCCTTGGCTCCGGCACCTGACATCACACGGTCAGCACCTCTTGGCGTATTCAGGTAGCTGCGCGCGTAATCACGAAGTGGCCCGACTCTACGCAGGTCGTCTGGAGTGTAGGCGCGATCCATGATCCCAAGCGCACGGCGATACGTACTACGTGCCAAATCTGCACGGCCAACCCGCTCTTGCCACTTACCCATGCGTCGTAAAGCCGGTAATAGCTGCGGTGCTTCGCCGTATGCTTCTTCGCTGGCACGCAACAGAAATTTTTGCTCACGGGTCGCCTTGGTTAACTCTCCGCGATCCAAGTAGTTACGTGTCAGGCGGTTCACAATATTCGTCTGCACAAGGTTGTATATGCCGAAGTTACGATGGGTCAGATCTTTCGCCTGGCTGAGTGCATTTTCAGCCTGTTCGAACTTACCCAAACGCATTAGTGTTTTACCCAACCCTTCCAGGGGCTGTACCAGTCGTGGGTCGAACACGCCGACGGAATCGGTGAGTTGCTCAATCGAATTGTTGAACGCGATGCCAGCGGCTTTGTAATTTTTAAGCCCGTACAGCGCTTCACCGAGGCACAGGAACGGACCGGCTAACACGCCAGCTTCTGCCACTAGCGCCGTGGCGCGAAGCGTTGCAGTACAGCGAGCTTTCGCTTGTTCGAATTCGCCTCGCTTCAACAAGCTGAGGGCTTCGGGCTCGAGTATATTCGGCAACGCCTTCGCTTTGGGGGGCTGCACGACGTCCTGCGATTGTGCAGAGAACGCAAAAGAAAAGCCTGCGACCGTTAACAGGATCAATTTTCGCATCAACGTCATGTTAGTCAATAATCTTCACTTTCTGACCGGGTTGCGGCTCGCCCGAAGGATAAAAGTCGTTCAGCAGACGCAACTGCGCTTCCGCATATAACGTTAGAGGCGAAGCCGATGCCAGTCGTTTCATAGTCGTGCCAGCGTTCGCTTCAACGATTGTTATAGAGGGCGTTTCAGCCGAGCGTCTCCCACGCGCGTCGAGCTTACGAAAACTCTTCATAGAGCTTACTATGCGATAATTATCCCGTCTTTGAGCACTGTCTTCAGCGTTCGCACCCGCAATAACGTAAGCGTACGTATCGTCGGTAAACACGGCGTAGCGAACAGGACGTTTGCCAAACGGCGAGTTGGCCCTGGGAGCCAGTGCCGTATAGCCCTGCACGTTGTTAACGTTCAATGTCTTCTTCTCGCGCAGGTCTTTGACACCAATGCGATCGGTTAAAATGGTTAAAGGACTCACCGTCTCCTTGAGCGGCTGGCGTGTAAGAATAAGGATTGATTTCCGGTCAGGCGAAATACTCTCAATGCGTCCACGGTTGCTGCCAAGCGACCAGCCTTTGGGGAAACGCATGCCGATACCGTATTTGGCGTGGCGGAACTCGCCCTCCGAAATAACGCCTCCGGCGCCAACCTTGCCGTAGATCATGCCGTCGATTCGAGTCAAAAACTCACTGCGGTTAGCCGCATCTGTGACCGTACGGCCATCAATTTTATTGGCGGCCTCAACCACTTCGCGAAGACGCGTATCGTTGTCCGGGTGCGTAGAGAAAATACCGTGATAGACCCGAGGTTCACGCCCTTCCTCCTTGGCCCGGGTAATTTCAAACAGTTCCTGATTCTTCAAAATTCTCACAACGTCAATCATGGGCTCGGAACCGTATCCGGCGCGCACCAGATACTCGGCGCCCTCCCGATCCGCTTCGAGTTCCAGGTCGCGACCGTAACCGTTGATTAAGGCGCCTCCAACGTAGTTACTGAGCGCACTTCCGGCCTCACCCGCAACAATACCGGCTATACCTCCTACCACATCGAGTACTTTGCTGCGCGCGCCCTGCCGCACCGCGTGACGGGCCGTAATGTGTCCAATTTCATGGCTTAATACGGCGGCGAGTTCGGCTTCGGAGTTTAGGTAGACAATCAGACCACGCGATATGTAAACGTAACCGCCCGGCGTGGCGAAAGCATTCACCTCGTCACTGTCTAAAACGGTAAACGTGTAATCAATATCAGGTCGATCACTGTTGGCCGCTAGCGTTTGGCCTATGCGGTTAACGTATTCTTGTAATTCGGCATCGGGGTAGGCTCGATATTGGGACATAATTTGGGGATGCATGTCCTGCCCCATTTCAATCTCTTTCTCTTCCGACATCATGACAAAGTCGGCACCGCCGGTAGCCGGATTGGACGCACAGGCCCCTGACAGAACAAGCAGTAGCGCGACAAGTCCCAGGCGCGCGGCAGAACGTGCCTCACCGCAAAGTACTGCACGTTTATGCTTTCGGGTCAGACCCACTGTTTTTTCAATGCTGCATTCATTCACCACCAGCACTCCTTAACGTATAAGTTTCCCTGATAGCCTTGATCATACAACGGCTGCGTGACAATGCGGTAGATAAAGATGCTTTGTTTAAGAACAAGTTATAATTAAAGAACGCGTACAAATTCGGCGAATTCTCCGGCAACCCCTGCCTGAAATCGACCCTGTTTGTCCTTCCTCTACTTCACCCTTGCTGCCACTCAAATAACTGAAAAGACGAAAAATTGTGTTCTCAGGCACACCACAACTATGGCCAGATCGACGCACCTGCCTATCCAGAGCCTCAAAGCCACTCTTAAGGCGAAAACGGGACCAGTGAACAAGACTCCTTTCTAACGAAACTGATATGATCAGGGGATTGGCAGCCGGCGGCCGGGCATCAAGCACGTTAATCCTTGAGATTCGGATCTTCGGAAATCATCATCGACATCAATCGACAACTCGAGGAATTTTCGTGAGCACATTCGATCAACAACTAGAAAAAATTCGCTCCAACAACGGCTTTATTGCCGCACTGGATCAAAGTGGTGGCAGCACGCCCAAGGCACTGCGACTGTACGGTGTCAATGAAGACAGCTACAGCAACGATCATGAAATGTTCGACATGGTGCATGCGATGCGCTCTCGCATCATGATGAGCCAGAGTTTCACAGGCTCGAGAATACTGGGCGCCATCTTGTTCGAAATGACTATGGATCGAACAGTAGACGACCGGGACACCGCCGACTATCTGTGGAACGTAAAACAAGTGATACCTTTCCTGAAAGTCGACAAAGGTCTGGAAGACGTTGTCAACGGCGTCCAGATCATGAAGCCTATGCCTGCGCTCGACGAGCTACTGACCAAAGCAAAAAACAAAGGTATCTTCGGCACGAAAATGCGCTCCGTCATCACAGAAGCCAACGCCGAAGGCGTACACGCATTAGTGGCGCAGCAATTCGAAGTGGGTAGCCAAATTTGCGCAGCTGGACTAGTACCGATCATCGAACCGGAAGTGGACATTCACAGCCCCGATAAAGCTTCCGCTGAAGACTTTTTGCAGAGCACACTCGTCAAACACCTTGACACGCTAAACGATGACGAAAACGTCATGCTGAAACTCACGCTACCTGAAAAAACGGGATTGTATAACGCCTGCGTCAGTCACCCGCGAGTGTTACGCGTGGTTGCGCTGTCCGGTGGCTACACTCGAGAGGAAGCAAATACCCGACTTAGCGCCAACAAAGGCATGATCGCCAGTTTTTCCCGGGCGCTTTCTGAAGGTCTGAACGTCTCACAGAGCGCGCAGGAATTTGACAGCATGATGGACGCGTCAATCGAAAGTATTTTCCAGGCTTCGAAAACCTGACGGACTAATCTTCAGACATAAAAAAAGCGTATAGCGATAATTCGCTATACGCTTTTTTTATGTCGTTTTTTAAGCTTTAGCTAAAAGCCTGTAGTCCGGTTTGCGCTCGACCCAATATCAACGCGTGAATGTCGTGAGTGCCTTCGTAAGTATTCACAGCTTCAAGATTCATCATGTGACGAACCACGTGGTATTCATCCGCTACACCGTTAGCGCCGTGCATGTCGCGAGCTGCGCGTGCAATTTCCAGAGCTTTGCCACAGCTGTTGCGTTTGATTAGCGAGATAGCCGTTGGGTTTAGTGTCCCGGCATCTTTAAGGCGACCGGCCTGCAAACACGAGTGAAGCCCAAGTGTAATTTCGGTTTGCATATCCGCAAGTTTTTTCTGGATCAATTGTGTGGCGGCCAAAGGTCGGCCAAACTGCTCACGCTCAAGGCTGTAACGCCGTGCCGCGTGCCAGCAAAATTCTGCCGCGCCTAACGCACCCCACGCAATTCCGTAGCGTGCAGAGTTAAGACAGCCGAATGGTCCACCGAGGCCTCGGGCACCAGGCAATAGCTGATCTTCAGAGACTTCCACGCCATCCATAACAATTTCACCGGTGATTGACGCACGCAACGAAAACTTGCCTTCGATTCTTGGTGCGCTTAGACCGGCCATACCGCGCTCAAGAACAAACCCCCGAATCACGCCGTCGTCAGTCTTTGCCCAGACGACAAACACGTCGGCTATGGGTGAATTGGTAATCCACGTTTTGCTGCCGGTTAGCTTGTAACCACCGTCAATAGATTTAGCCCTTGTTTGCATGCTCGAAGGGTCTGAACCCGAATTGGGTTCGGTAAGTCCAAAACAACCTACCCACTCGCCTACAGCAAGCTTCGGCAAATACTTTTCGCGCTGCGCTTCTGAGCCGTAGGCGTTAATCGGGTGCATAACTAGTGACGACTGAACACTCATGGCCGAACGATAGCCTGAGTCAACGCGCTCGACTTCACGCGCAATCAGGCCGTAGCTAACATAGTTGAGTCCAGCGCAGCCGTAACCGTCGATGGTGGCTCCGAGCATTCCAAGCTCACCCAACTCATGCATAATGTCGCGGTCAAATACTTCGTTACGGTTTGCCTCAAGTACGCGTGTCTGTAACTTTGACTGACAGTAGTCTCTCGCGCTCTCCATCACAATGGTCTCATCTTCACTTAGAGAGCCCTGCAGGTTGAGAGGATCTTCCCAATGGAATGGGGGCAGTGAGGTGCTCATGGATAAATCTCCGGGTTTCGGGGGCCGAACATAGTCGGCCTGCATGTATTTCCAGGCGAAGTTTAACAGTCATTGCCATCAGATGGCACAGACCTAATCAGGAAATAATGGGGGAAAACGTGCAATGAGCTGTATTGCGCCAAATCGACACTGCAGGTTCATAAATCGACACGAACCGTCATCTATGCTGATAGTTCGCACCCATGAGGAGCTTGCGGACGGGAAAAATGAAATTGTCTAGCTGTGCTGGTGAAACCTGGCTAACGCAGCACGCTACCGTGCGCTTCAAGAACGACTATTGGATTAGTGTCAGGAACTCGTGCCGCGTCTTATGGCTTTCACGAATGCTGCCTAACAGCGCCGAAGTACGCATCATGGAATCTTGCTTTTCTACGCCACGCATCATCATGCACATGTGGCGCGCCTCGACCACAACACCAACTCCTCTGGCTTCTGTGACTTGCTGCACGGCGAGTGCGATTTCGCGTGTGAAATTCTCCTGGATTTGCAGTCGACGTGCATACATTTCGACAATTCGCGCAAACTTGGACAATCCAAGCACTTTACCGCTCGGCACGTAACCAATGTGGCAATGCCCGTGAAACGGTAGTAAATGGTGTTCACACAAAGAATACATCTCGATGTTACGCACCAACACCATATCTTCGGAAGGCGAAGCGAACACGGCGTTGTTTACAATGTCACCAAGATTCTCGGCATAGCCCTTTGTGAGATATTTCATCGCTTTGGCAGCACGATTAGGGGTATCAACCAAACCCTCTCTTGCGGGATCTTCGCCGACCAACCCCAAAATCCCCTGATAGTACTGTGCAAGTTTTTCGGTAGACATTTTAACTCTCCAAAGTGACGTCCGTACATCACATACAAGCCTAAAGTATATATGGATTGGTCAAACAATTGTGAAACCGGCCTTCACTCCCATAAAAACTAGTTATAATTCGCTCACTTTTTTATCAACGCGGAACGACCCAATGCAACTTGGACTCAGCGCTCTCTTCACATTTCTGGATGCCTGCCCGACAGAGTCACTGGTACTTGCTACTGTGATACGAACGCAGGGCGCAAGCTATCGCAAAGCCGGTGCAATGATGTTAATTGACGGCAACATGAAGACCTCTGGCCTGGTCAGCGGAGGCTGTCTCGAAGACGACCTTAAGTCCCATGCGGAACGCGTGTTTGAACACGGCACGTCAGTAGTAGTGGTTTACGACTTGAGCCAGGAAGAAGCCGCCTCGATGTGGGGCCTGGGTTTAGGCTGCGGCGGACGCATTGAAGTTTTGCTTGAACGCGTATCTGCCAATGACAGCTTCGGCGGTTTAAACGCGCTACGTTCCGCTTTTCAAGCAGGCCGCCCTTGTACTTTGCACAAGGTGATTGAGGCACTACCTGAATCTCTAATTGGAGACTATCGCGTCGAAGTGCATGCCGTGGAAGCCGCCTCGCCGAAATTCGAAGCGTCGCTGCGCAGCGCTCCGACTTTGGTTGAAGGCGACACTACAACGCTCGCCATTCCCGTTAGCCCTCTTAAGCGCTTGTTGGTATGCGGAGCAGGACCTGACGCCATTCCGTTAGTGCAACTCGCGGCTACTTTGGGGTGGCAGGTAGTGGTTACCGATCCTAGACCTGCGTATCTGAACGCCGACTATTTTCCCCTGGCCGCAAGACTGCTCTGTAGCGTTCCTGAGAACGTTGATGTCGGTTTGCACGGCCCTTTTCAGGCCGCGGTAATAATGACTCACCACGTGGAACGCGACAGCGCCTGGCTTGCCAAGCTGCACGCAGAACCCATTGCCTACATTGGTCTGCTGGGCCCGGCAACCCGGCGCGATATGTTGCTCGAAAAAGCCGGACTCGCCCTCGAACCACGGCTACACGGTCCGGCCGGCCTGGATATTGGTGCAGCACTACCCGAAGAAATTGCGCTTGCGATTGTAGCGCAAATGCATGCGACGCTGGCGCAACGCTCAGGAGGGCCGCTTGGTGACGGG
>QIGP01000263.1 GCA_003228965.1 Gammaproteobacteria bacterium | reverse complement strand
CTGTGGACTGCCAGACCGATTCACTATGTTGCCAGCATTGCTCAAAAAAAGATCAGTTTGTCTCGCATGGCTTTGTTTACAAGAAACAATTTCATGGTAAGACACGCACCGTCGACAAACGACTGTTTTGCTCTAGTCGGCACGGACGTTCGGGCTGCGGACGAACCGCCAGGCTGTATCTGGCAACGGAACTTTCCAGGTTGCACTACACCGCCACGCACCTAACGGTATTCCTGCTCGCGTTACTGGCTGGACATTCGACAATACAGGCCTATCAGGGGGCCACACAGACAACTGAACCAATGATACTTCGAGAATCAAGTATTCGAGCGTTATCTAATCCGATGCTGGAAGGATCTCACCTAAGACCGGCGGAAGAAGCAGTCCCTAAAGCCAGGCAGGCGCTGATTAAACATGTTGAATCTGGACCGTCAAACTTACGCTTGCGAGCATTAGAGGGCCTGCGTAAACCGTTTGAACTCGATCGAGAATGGCTGTTATTTCTTACAGAAGATGAAGGCTCTGCTATCGCGAAAGAAGCCTGGCGACAAATGAAACGCAAATTTGGTGAGAAAATATCGCTTCGCGATAAATGGCGATTGAACCCAAGGTCATTTTCGAAAGACACCGCGCGCACAGCAACCACCATTGTGGTGATCATGGGATGTATCTCAATTGGGCTGGGGGTATTCACTGCGGTTATCGTTCCATTTATGATCTTGATGTCCGGCACTGGAAAGGCCGTACTAACGGCGATTGTTGTTTTCATAGCAGCATCGATATCGGCCCTCGCTATTTTCGGGTTCGGCTTCATAACCATACTCGCTTTTGGAATGAGCCACGGAGGCTCCTCCCACACAATTCCTTGGGGAGTCATTGTAGCGTGGTTTGTATCGCTGGCTATTTACTGGGTTGTACTGGTTTTTATGGCAAGGTACGGCTATCGTTTGGCGCAAAGGAATGAAGAAAATTCGGCATGGCACCGCTAAATTTCTAAGAACTTATGGTAGCACTGAACACAGAACCGATACGGAAAATCCAACTGTCTAGGTTGTGATCGGTTCACTTTGCTGCTGCTGGTACCATAGTTCGGCGTATAAACCGTCTATTGCCAACAGCTCAGCATGAGTTCCGTGCTCAGCTATTCGCCCCTCATTCAAAACAATTATTTGATTTGCGTCAATTATAGTCGACAGTCTATGGGCAATAACCAGCGTTGTACGATCGGCAGAAACGTGGCGCAACGCTTCTTGAATGCTACGCTCGGTGGCACTATCAAGCGCAGAAGTGGCCTCATCCAAAATCAAAATTGTAGGATTCTTGAGTATGGTGCGCGCGATAGCGACACGCTGCTTCTCGCCGCCTGACAGCTTAAGCCCTCGCTCACCCACCGTGCTGTCGTAGCCATTTGGGAGGCTCTCGATAAATACGTGGATGTTCGCAAGCTTGGCGGCACGTTCAATATCCTGCTGACTAGCCTCCGGATTAGCGTAGGCAATGTTGTAGCGAATAGTGTCGTTAAATAACACCGTGTCCTGCGGAACCATACCTATCGATTGGCGCAAACTGTCCTGAGTAACATCTTTTACATCCTGACCATCAACAAGCACCGACCCGTCGCGTACATCGTAGAACCGAAATAGAATTCGACTGATGGTTGATTTTCCTGAACCGGAAGGACCAACGATGGCGAGTGACTCGCCCGCAGGCACAACAAAGCTTACGTCTTTTAAAATCTGCCGATCAGCCTCGTAGTGGAAGTTGACGTTACGAAACTCTACTTTGCCAGACTGAATATTCAGCGCCTGAGCATTTGGTTTATCGACAATTTCTTTAGGTACTTTTATCAGGTCGAACATTTTTTCCATATCGATCAGAGCTTGCTTGATTTCACGATAAGCGAAGCCCAATATATTAAGCGGTTGATAGAGCTGCATCATGACCAGACTGATTGCAGTTATCGCACCTATTCCAATTTCGCCCCGTCCTACAGCCTTGGCTGCGAGAAGCAATATGACAATGAGGCCTGTATTAAAAATTAGCGCCTGGCCAATATTTACAACAGCCAGAGAAACATTTGAACGAACCGCAGCGTCCTGATAACCCTTCATTGTTCGGTTGTAGCGCTCAGCTTCAAAGTCTTCGTTGTTGAAGTACTTCACCGTTTCATAATTGAGCAAGCTGTCTACCGCTTTTGTATTCGCCTCAGTGTCCTTCGCATTCATTTCGCGGCGAAACTTGAGACGCCACTCGGTAGATGCTGCGGTAAACCAGAAGTACACAACGACAGTACAGATGGCCACTAATGCGTAGGCTCCAGAGTAGGTTAAACCGAAAATTACGCTCACGATTACGAGCTGAACAAGAGTTGGGCCGATGTTAAACAGCAAAAACCGAAACAGAAAATCGATTGAGCGAATGCCGCGCTCAATGATTCGGGACAAGCCACCTGTACGGCGTTCAAGGTGAAACCTTAGCGACAAACTGTGGATGTGCCGAAACGTTTCCAGCGCCACTTTTCGCTGAGCGCGCTGACCCACTCTTGAAAATAGAAACTCTCTGGCCTGCGGAATCGCGGCTCCCACCAATCGAATCAGGCCGTAGCCAATGATGAAACTGGCTACGCTCGCGGGCAGAACCAAGCCTGGATCGCTCTCGGCGAGCCGGTCGATTGCGTTACCCAGTAAAAACGGCGCGGCTATGGTGAGCTGACCCAAAAACGTGACGAAGAACGCCAAAACGACACGCACACGATCGCCCGGCCTGTCTTTCGGCCATAAATGCGGCAGCAGAAACTTCAGATTTCCAAATTGTGCGCGTAATCCGGACTCGGTAGATTCTTGCGCATCTTCGGGCAGTGTGTTGGATACTCGATGTCTCACAAATTCTCATTCGGTTTAGTTTTAGAGTTTGTATCGTAGCACTACCAAGAGCACCAGTTTCTTCCTTTCAGAGAGCTGCGGATGGAGATTGCCACACCCGCTGCGCGGGTTCGCAATGACAGAGAGTTGTTCCTACACAAGCTTAAACTTAGTGCCATTCGCAACAGCTCCCTTTCCTTAGTACATGGGCTGCACCAGCTGAACAGTACTTATTGCGCTACTACAAGAATGAACAGGCTCATTCAGCGAGAGGTACATGGACCTCGATAGACCCCTGAAAGGAACAAGCAGTCCAGGACCAGATGGCGCTCTGAATCGATTGACGAAAGGCGCGTTGAAACGCTGCGTTAAGAGTACGGCGTTTAATGCAAACCACTTATTGAGTGAGCATCGCCACGCGAACGCGCTTTGATATTCCGCACACCAATTCCTACGCAATGGAGCCTGCACGTTCAGCGATAACTTCTACCGCAAGTCCCTTCCCCCACAAGATGGACTCGTCGCCTTCCTTAACTCTGGTGTTCGGACCTAAGTCGACGGCAATCATGTCCATGAAGACGCGACCCACTAAAGGGTACTGCTTACCACTAACCAAAACCGGTGTACCTGTGGGCATTCGCCACGGATAGCCATCGCCGTAACCCGCTGCAATGATACCAATGGTAGTGTCTTCGGAGGCTGTATAAGTACCCGCGTAGCCCACCGTTTGACCAGCCTTCACAACTTTAACCGCAATCACTCTGGACCACAGCGTCATGACAGGTTTCAGGCCAAGGTCTGCGCCTGTTTTCCCCTGAATGGGTGAAAGACCGTAGAACATTGCACCTGGTCGGACCCAATCGGCGTGGCTTGAAGGGTAGTTTAAAATGCCGGCAGAGTTGGCAAAGGTGCACTCGCTTTCGACGTCTGAAGTAGCCACGGCGAAGTCTTTCAGTTGCTGCTCGCTCGATCGAACGATCGACAAGGTCGGCTGACGCGAAATGACTCATGATTCGTATCGGTTTGCGTACACATTTAAGTTTTTTCAAGCGCTCGATCATGGCGGGCATATCGCTCGGGTCAAAGCCAAGTCGATTCATGCCCGTATCGATTTTTGTCCAGGTGTTAAAGCGACCCACGCCGGTGTAGTTTTCGAGAGCCGTTATTTGATCTTCCCGGTGAACCACTATCTCAAGGTTGTACATTGAAGCGATGCCGAGTTCTTTGGTGCGCATAACGCCTTCGAGTAATACTACGGGCTTGTCGATGCCGGCGTAGCGAACATCCATCGCTTCGGAAATTTGAGCAACAGCCAGTGCATCAACGGGATCCAATGCGCGAGCTACTTGCTCAATGCCGTGACCGTAGGCGTTGGCCTTGATAACGGCCATGACTTTACTGTTGGGGGCAAGCGTACGTACGACCGACAGGTTGTGTTGCAGCGCTTCGCGATTAATATCGGCGCATGCAAATGCAGTCATGAGAAACTCATGGCCTCTTCGGCCATACGATCGGGCGCATAGTTTCTAAAACGTGTGAACTGGCCCTGGAAACTCAACAACACGTTGCCGGTCGGACCATTACGTTGTTTCGAAATGATAATATCGGCCATGCCTTTGCGTGGTGTTTCCTGATCGTAGACTTCTTCGCGGTAGATAAACATGATGACATCGGCGTCTTGCTCGATAGCACCAGACTCACGAAGGTCGGACATCACCGGTCGCTTGTCGGTACGTTGTTCTACCGAACGGTTTAACTGCGACAACGCAATGACCGGTACTTCCAGCTCACGTGCTAGCGCTTTAAGCCCTCGTGAAATTTCTGAGATTTCGTTCGTACGATTTTCAGTCGTACCGGTGACCTGCATAAGTTGAAGGTAGTCGACAACAATGAGTCCAAGCCCGTGCTCGCGTTTCAAGCGGCGTGCACGTGCACGAATTTCAGTTGGACTTAGGGCGGGCGTGTCGTCAATGAACATGGGTGCTGCAGACATCCATTTTACAGCACTGTGTATGCGCGGCCAATCTTCTTCAGAAAAATTGCCGGTACGTAGCTTGCCCTGATTGACTTGCGCGAGACTGGAAATGAGTCTGAAACTCAACTGTTCAGCTGACATTTCCATACTGAAAACAGCGGTAGGAACGGCAGCCTCTGGGTTTTCCCGAATGATTGGACCTACAGCCGCATGTTCAGCGATATTCATAGAAAAACTGGTCTTACCCATGGAAGGACGACCCGCTACGATGACGAGGTCTCCGGGCTGAAGGCCTGCCGTCATTCGATCGAGGTCGGTGAAGCCTGTGGAAACACCGGTAATCTCTCCGTCGGAACGGTAGAGATCGTCGAGTTTATCCAGCGCGCCCGGCATCACTTCCTTTAGAGAAACGAAACCTGAGCCCTGACGTTTACCACTTTCTGAAATTTCGAATACTTTGCGCTCGGCCTGATCGACCAGCTTATTAACAGGCTCGCCTGAAGACTCGTGGGCGAGATCGGCAATTTCGCCACCGACTTCAATGAGCTTACGCAGCATTGAGCGTTCACGTACAATGTTGGCGTACGCGCGGATGTTGGCCGCACTTGGGGTGTCTTTGGCGAGCGTGCCAAGATAGCCAAGGCCACCGGTTTCGGTCAGGTTGCCTTGAGCGTCGAGAAATTCAGAAATAGTAACGACGTCGATCGGTTCGTTACGTTCTGCGAGCGTAAAAATTGCATCGAAAATCAGACGATGATCGTGACGGTAAAAATCGCCTTTGCCAACGACGTCGGCAATTTTATCCCACGCCGAATTGTCTAGCATGAGTCCACCCAGCACGCTACGCTCGGCTTCAAGCGAGTGTGGTGGAGTACGAAGAGCACCGACCGAAGTGTCGTCGATGTCGGGATAAAACTGGTCGTCGGAGTTCAGAACCGGCCCCTGAGCGTGAATTATAAAATTAAGGGTTCAGAGACAAGCTGCCCCGGATAACCGGGGCAGCTGGCCGTACCTGGATCTACGTTACCACGGATTATTCGACGGCGACGATATTCAGCGTAACTGGAACAATGACGTCCGTATGTAGACGAATTTCAATCTCGTGCTCACCCACTGCGCGCAAAGGACCTTGAGGTAAACGCACTTCGCTGCGCTCAACCGGGCACTCGGCTCGCTCGTAAGCTTCTACGATGTCGAACGTACCAATTGATCCAAACAGCTTGCCTTCGGAGCCAGCGTTTGACGTGATGGTAAGAACTACTTCTTTGATTTTCTCTTCGCGTGCTTGCGCGGCAGCGAGTTCTGCAGCGGCTTTAGCTTCAAGTTCGGAACGCATGGCTTCGAATTTAGCGACGTTTGCAGGTGTTGCCAGTGTTGCCTTGCCTTGGGGCAACAAAAAGTTGCGACCGTAGCCAGCTTTGACTTTAACCTGGTCGCCAATGCTACCCAGGTTGTCGATTCGTTCTAATAGAATAACTTGCATTTGATTCTCCCTGACCCGGCCTAGTGCCGATCAGTGTAAGGCAGCAGCGCTAGAAAGCGTGCGCGTTTCACAGCGGTAGACAGTTGGCGCTGGTACTGGCTTTTAGTGCCAGTGATGCGGCTAGGTACAATTTTACCGGTTTCAGTAATGTACTGCTTAAGTGTGAGAAGATCTTTGTAGTCAATCTCGGTCACGTTCTCGGCAGTGAAACGGCAGTATTTACGACGTCTGAAAAAACGAGCCATAACTTAATCCTCTTTTTCGGCTGCCGGCGCATCGGCGTCGGTGGTTTCTGCGGGGGCTTCAGCGGCTGGCGCTTCGGCTTCTTTAGGAGCGCTTTCTTCGCGGGCTCCATCACGGTCGCCGCGATCACCACGGTCACCACGGTCACCACGGTCTGAATCGCCGCGATCACGGTCGCCTCGACCGCCTTTAGCTTTCTCTTCTTCCTTGCTCTTGGCCATCGGAGACTGTTCGGTATCCGCCTGGTCACGATTAACAACAAGATGACGCAGCACAGCATCGTTAAAACGGAACGCTGCGGTCAGTTCGTCAAGAGTCTCTTGATCACACTCAATATTAAGAAGAATGTAATGGGCTTTGTGGATTTTCTTGATTGGGTGGGCCAACTGACGGCGTCCCCAGTCTTCGTGGCGATGGATAGCACCACCTTTGCCTTCAATCATTCCACGGTAACGTTCTACCATGGCAGGCACCTGCTCACTCTGGTCAGGGTGGACCAGAAACACGATTTCGTAGTGTCTCATTGTTGCTCCCTACGGATTAGAGCTACCCTTTCTTGCCGCCCAATAGGGGGCGGGAGGTGTAGCAAGGAGTTCCCCGCCCGCCGACATACGCCTGCACACAAGGATCGCGAATCATACGTGAGGGCGTGGGTACTCGCAAGGCCAATCGCCTGGACAATCGCCTGCACAATCGCCTGGACCAATCGCCTGGACAGGCACACTGTATCAATCGCCTGGAATCGCCTGGACTGGAATCGCCTGGACGGAATCGCCTGGACAGGAATCGCCTGGACAGGCACACCACCAAACACCACCTGGACAGGCACACCCCGT
>QIGP01000131.1 GCA_003228965.1 Gammaproteobacteria bacterium | reverse complement strand
GTGATGACGGCGGCGACGATGGAGGTGATGATGGCGGCGACGATGGAGGCGATGACGGCGGCGACGACGGTTTGGGCGGTGTTGATTGCGATGATGATGGCGGTGGCGGTGGCGGTGGCGGCGGTGAAGGTCGCAATGCATCGGCGTTGGCGAACAGCTCCGGACTCAACAGTGCGAAAGGTGTTGCCGTAACCAGTCAGACTATGAGTTTGCCGAGCGTTATGGTCGGTAATCCTGTGAATGTTGTGACTGGCAACAAATACCAGGCCGAAATAGATTTGCGTAGCGCTACTCCCTTTGTGCGCCACTATAATAGCCAAACCACACACCGGGGACGCATGGGCCATAACTGGCGTCATAGTTATGAAGTTCATGTTCAACCTGTCTTGGGCGCAGGGGGAAGCGGACACTTTCGTCTGACTCAGGCGGATGGTCGAACGATTGCTTTTAAACAAAGCACTGAGGCCAAATCTGCCAACATTCCAAACCCAGCCTCAGCGCAGGCTGTCTATCGTGCAAACATGCCGACAGATGGCGTGTTAGTCGAACGAGGCCCACAAGGATTTGACTGGATTCGTGAAAGCTCGCGAAACGATCGGCGCGTGTTGGAGTTTAGTAAAGCCGGATTCTTAATGGCCATCACCTCAACGCGCAATGGCGAAGAGCAATTGGGGGAGCGCACGCAGCTATTGTACGACGCAACGGGTACACAGTTGATGGCCGTCGCAGCAGCTGATGACAGTCAACGTCTGGGATTTTCATACTATGATAGCGGGCGCCTCAAGAAGCTGACTGACGCACAAGGCAACGATACGACATTTACGTACGACGGCAATGCCAATCTGGAAACTGTGGTGTCCGCCGACAAGCAGCGTAAGACTTATCACTATGAGGATCCATTCGACAGTCATAACCTTACCGGCGTTTCTGATACTGCGGGCGAGCGAATCTCGACCTATGCCTATGATGAAAATGACCGTGCTGAATATTCCGCTCACGGTGATCGAGCGAATACGGTGACCCTGAAATACGGCGACGCGCAAAAACTTGATGTTGAGGAAGGGGTGGTTCGTGTTCAAGGTACTACCCAGGTTACCGATGGCACTGGTGTAACCAGCACTTACTACACTGAGCTGCGAGACGGGATTCCACTGGTTACACAGATACGTGGTCCGGGTTGCGATGACTGCAGTGCCGGTGACGTAAGTTACGAATATAATGACAAATATCAAGTTACACGCGTCAACTACAAGGATGGCTCGGCACGTATTAATTCCTACGATGCGCACGATCGACTGGACAAAAGAGAGTCTCGTGACAAGAACGGTTTAACCGCTCTGGTCGCGCAATACAAGTACGTTGGAGACAGCAATGCGCTGCAGGAAATAATTCGCCCCAGTGTTAATCCAGGAGCCCAACGCAGTGTCGCAATAACGTATACGGCCGATGGCCAGCCTGACCGTACTTTGGAAAATACCTTTGTAGCATCGCAAGACGGTCAGTTTAATCCTGTCACGAAAGTGACAAACTTCGATTATACCGACGGCAAATTGGTCGGCATCGAAAAAGTGACAGACGGCGCTTCTGAACGCACGCAGTACGACTATGACAATAATGGTCGGCTGAATTTACGGATACAGCCAAATGGCAGTCGCCTTGAGGTCCAGGCCAGAAACCAACAGGGACGGCCGACTCAAATTAGTGCCCTGATACCGAGCATAAAGTCTGAGGTCGATAATCGTAAAGTCGCACAGGCCCGAAATTACCAGATTGAATATGATGCGCAGGGAGCCATTGTTGGAATCACCGATGGCGCGCGCGCATACAGCAGGAAGGCTGTTGCTGCGCAAGTTTCGGCCAGTGAACCGCAGAACTTTGCTGTTGAGGGTGCCGCAGGTGTCGAGCGCACTGTAGCAATGCTTGAGTTCAATGAAGTTCTACGCAACCTCGAGAGTTTCGAAGCAGCCGAGAGTGCATTGGAAAAAGGAGCGGGAGACCCTGCACTTCGAAATGCCTTGGCTCACGACGAATGCGATGAAAATAAGGAAGAATGCGCAGAGATCGCCAACGGTATTAGGTATGGCGAACTATCCCGATGCATTTACGACCCGGCGACGTGTGAAGCGCCGACTATCAGTGAAGAGTGGCAAGCGGTCGATCCAAGCGAATTGGGCCTTGAAGAAGACGATTTTATAGACGGCGGATTTGCGGCTGGCGTATATCAAAGTTCTGAAACGGGCGAATATACACTGGTCTTTCGAGGCACCGACAACGCCAGTGACTGGATTGATAACCTGGGTCAGGGCGCCGGATTTACCACCGCGCAGTACGAAATGGCACTGGAACTTGCGCGTGCTGTACGAGATGGTTTACCGCCTGGTGCTAACATTAATGTTACCGGGCATTCATTAGGTGGCGGTCTGGCCACGGCGGCTGCATTGGAACTGGGCGTCCCTGCTGTAGTGTTTAATGCGGCCGGTCTCAATCCGAGCGTTGCGGCCGATAACAATCTTGATCTGAGTCAGGCGGGGAACCTTATTGATTTATACCACGTGGAGGGAGAAATACTGACGTCTGCTCAGGATCTTGGCCCTATCACTATTCCGTTGCCAGTCTTTCCTTTTTTTACAACGCTTGACGGACCATCAGCTCCAGGAGAGCGCTTTTCACTACCCCCACCCAGCGACGATTGGATGGATGCAAATACTAGCGATGCCTGGTATTTGCCGGATGCATTGGAACGCGCGATTCAGTTACACTTAATGGACTCGGTGATGCAATCTTTGAACGAGCAATCTGAAGCTCTGGGGTGCGAATAGTGCACAGGTTAGGTGATCAACTATGAAAGCAAGCTTTTTACTCTTACTCTCGGTACTCATTGTTGCCGTAATCGTATTTGGCGCACGCTCCCAAGGCGATTTGTTTAAAGGTGACGTAGACAAAGCGTTGTTAGGGGCCGTTAAGTCTGACAATCTGAAGAAGTTCGATGCTTTGCTGCGAAACGGTGCCGACCCGAATAAGATATTTGGCAAACGACCAGACGATTGGGTCATGTGCCAGGTCGCGGACAATGATCGCCTGGAATTTTTAAAACTGGCTATCCGCTATGGTGGAGACATTAATTTAAGAAACCCCTACACCACAAAATCTACCGTCAAGTCTATTTTCTCAAGCCCTTTGCTATGTTCTATTCGTTTACACAATGAAGAAGCCTTCAAGTTTTTGCTTGATCAGGGTGTCGACACAAATATCATGGCCTGTACTGAATGCAAAAATGATCGGCTTCGTGGTACGCCCATCACCGTCGCAGAGCACGGTAACGAATATAAAATGGTGTATGAGTTGATTACTCACCGCAACGGTGACCTTTCTGAAGCAGAGATTAAAGGTTTGATTACCGGAATTGAAAGAACCACTATTGACGAAAAAAGCGAGGCAAATAACTGGCGCCTAAAAGTTGCAGGGTGGCTAAAAAGCCAGGGGCACGAAGTCACGCCGTGGGAAGCTACTGATGAATGCAGACGCATAAACTGTCAGAATAAATAGTAATAGAAAGTTCCGGTTTATAATTCACGCTTACCCGTGCAGCTACCGCTCAGCTACTGTTAGAAGGCTTTCGATTTCGTTTTTCATATGGGCTCTTGCTTCATATTCACCATGTCGTTCGACGCTCTTCAAAAAGAATGAAACCTCTGTCCTTTCCTGTTTCGTGAAAATGCTCACAGGGTCGTATTACTATATAGATATTCCATCTGGTAATCACCGACCCCAACGTGCACACTAAACGTTTTGCAGGAAGCACTTTTCGAACATGACGTTACCCATCGACAAGCTAGCCGGCGTTTGTCTGCACATCAGTAGCCTCCCGGGTCCGTTCGGAATTGGCGATATCGGCGAGCAGGCGCATGAGTTTGTTAGCACACTCCGTTCGATGGGCGTGCGAGTCTGGCAGTTTTTACCGCTAGGGCCGGTTGGGTACGGCAACTCGCCGTATCAACCGTTGTCAATTTATGCGGGCAACGAGATGTTGATTGCCCTGGATCCATTGATTGCCGATGGGTTTGTGGCTGCCGACGAGACTAGTCTATTGCAGGGGCTAACGGTTGAGTACACCGACTACGCAAAGATGATTCCATTGAAGCGTGACCTGTTGCACTTGGCAGCGAAGCGGTTTTCACACCACGTCAACGAATCGACCCTGCAGGCGTTTAATCGATTTACCGAAGAACATAACGAGGCGTGGTTACACAACTATGCGTTGTTTCGTGTATTAAAAACCCGGCACGACGAACGTGCGTGGCCTGAGTGGGGTAAGCAGTACGTACGTCGCAATGAGGTAGCTTTAGAAAAGTTGAATCAGTCGGCGGCGGCTGAGATTCACCAGTACAAGGTGTTACAGTTCTGGTTTTATAGTCAGTGGCAACAGTTGCGTACACATGCCGCCGCTGAGGGTCTAACCTTGATGGGGGACATTCCCATTTACATTGGGCTGGACAGTGCTGACGCCTGGGTCCAACCGGAACTGTTGGAAATTAGTCGAGACGGCGAGCCCGACTGTGTGGCTGGTGTGCCGCCTGACTACTTTAGTGCCGACGGCCAACTCTGGGGCAATCCATTGTACGACTGGGAACATCATGAGCAGACGGATTATACCTGGTGGAAAAATCGCTTTCGCAGTGCTTTGCATCAAATGGATGTGATACGCCTTGATCATTTTCGCGGCTTTGAGTCCTATTGGTCAGTGCCCGCTGATGCCGTTACCGCTAGAGACGGTAAATGGCGGGCGGGTCCTGCGGACAAGCTGTTTCGTTCGGTTAGAGACTCGATGGGAGACTTGCCCTTCATCGCAGAAGATCTGGGCTTGATTACGGACGCGGTTAGAGAGTTTTTGCACCGCTGGCAGTTCCCGGGCATGAACGTTTTGCAGTTCATGGTGGGTAACGAAGACTTCAGCGCGCACGACATTATTTACAACTCCGTGTGTTACACAGGGACGCACGACAACGACACTACGGTAGGTTGGTTTCACGGCGCAGGCGACGATGAGTCTGTTTGCAGTCAGGTGCAATCGACGGTGTTAACGAATATTAGTGGACAGATCGATACGCTTCACGTCGATATGATACGGTTCGCACTGAATACTGAAGCGCGGCTATGCATTATTCCGCTGCAGGATATTTTAGGTTTGGGCTCCGAAACACGGTTGAACACGCCTGGAACTACGGCGGACAACTGGCGGTGGCGCCTGGCGCCTGGCGACACACATGTCAGCGAGTCGCTGTGCGAGCAGGTGCGTGCAATGGTTGTATCCTCGGGGCGCAGCATCTAGGTTACGGTTACGCCGCACGTACATACTGATACCGTGAGGCCGCAAGCATGGAGCGACGGTTTTCAACAAGCCTCGCACCAGTAGTACAGAGATCACCACTAGCCAGGAGAGCATGAATGACAGACGATTCAGGTATGCATACATCAATTAGCAGGGACGAGTTTGATACCTCGACTCAGGACAACGCACGTAATGTAAGTCTCCTGACACGCGACACGCTGGCGTTGATTCTGGCTGGTGGACAAGGTTCGCGACTGTACGACCTGACCAAGTGGCGTGCAAAACCTTCGCTCTATTTTGGCGGTAAATTTCGCATCATCGATTTCGCTCTGTCTAACTGTCTCAATTCAGGCGTTCGACGCATTGGTGTTCTTACCCAATATAAAGCGCACTCACTAATTCGACATTTGGTCAATGGCTGGGCCAAGTTTCAGTTTGAAGACAAAGAATTCGTAGAGATCCTCCCTGCATCGCAGCGTGTTGGCGGTGAGTGGTACCTCGGCACAGCCGATGCGATCTATCAAAACCTTGACATCATTCGCACCCATAAACCGGGCATGGTGTTGATACTTGCTGGTGACCACGTCTATAAAATGGACTACGGCCCCATGTTGGTTGCCCACAAGAACTTTCAGGCTGATATGACTGTGTGTTGTCTGGAAGTACCCATTAGTGAAGCGGCCGGTGCGCTTGGTGTTATGAGCGTAGACGACGACGGCCGGGTCATCGACTTTAAAGAGAAGCCAGAGCACCCTACGCCAATACCCGGCAAGCCCGGTTTGTGTATGGCATCAATGGGCAACTACGTGTTCGATACCGCGTTCTTGTACGAGCAGGTCATTAAGGATGCTGACACTGAGGGAACCAAACATGATTTTGGGCGCGACATTATTCCGTCCATTATTGAAAACTATCGCGTCCATGCCTATCCATTCAGAGACACCGTCACTGGGGCGCAGGCCTACTGGCGTGATGTTGGTACGCTCGATGCATTTTGGGAAGCCAACATGGAACTCGTGTCTGTCTCGCCCGAACTGAACATGTACGACAAGGTGTGGCCGATATTTACCGCTCAGGCGCAGTTGCCACCGGCCAAGTTTGTCTTTGACGGGCCCGAGCGCCGAGGTCTCGCGGTCGACTCGCTAGTGTCTGGCGGCTGCATTATTTCTGGAGCCCACATTAAAAACTCACTGCTGTTCTCCAATTGCCGAGTGCTGTCTTACACTACAATTGACGAGTCGGTAATTTTACCCGACGTAGAAATTGGTCGGAATTGTCGTATCAAGCGAGCGATAATAGATCGCGGTGTAATTATTGCCGACGGTACTATAATTGGTGAAAATCGTGAGGACGATCTGGCATGCGGTTTTCGCGTGAGTGAAAAGGGGATCACGGTAGTGACTGCGGACATGCTCGGACAAGATCTACACTTCACTCGTTAATCTGTTTACGCAACTTGTTGGTTGTTTTGCACTAGTGCTTGCTTGCACCAGTGCGGTGCGCCCATGTCAGGAATGAATACCATTAAGACACGCAATCTTTTAATGTTAGCAGCTGAAAACGGCGCTTTGAACGGTGGCAAGGTAGGCGGTATCGGCGACGTGCTGCGCGACCTTCCCGTGGCGTTAGCTGACCGCGATTGGAGCGTTACCGTTATGACACCGTCCTACGGAATGTTCTATCAACAAGAAGGCGCTTTGCATATCACACAGGTGGAAGTAGCGTTTTCCGGCAGTAGTACTGAGGTAGATGTCTATAGAATTCCTGGAAGGCATGCCGGAATTTCGCACCTTGTTCTTGAGCATACGATATTCTCGCCCAAAGGGGCGGGGCACATATATTGCCACGACGAAGCTTCAGCTCCGTTCGCTACCGACGCGACCAAGTTCGCCTTTTTCTCCGCGGCAGCCGCTGCGTGTATCAAAGCGAACGTAGTGACTCCCGACGTCATTCATGTGCACGACTGGCACGGCGCATTTTTACTGGCTCTCCGTGAATACGATCCGGACTATGCGAGCCTAAAAAAAATTCGCACCGTCTACACCATTCACAATCTGGCTCTACAGGGTATACGGCCGTTAACCGGTCAT
>QIGP01000190.1 GCA_003228965.1 Gammaproteobacteria bacterium | reverse complement strand
CCATACCATGGCCGTGCCCTGGCATAGTCCCGCTAACTTTAATGCGCTGCGGAGTTAGCGGTTGCTCGCCAATGCTCATGACCTGGATGTCCCAGTAGTGCATGAGTCCTGCAGGAACTTGCTCATAGCTGTTGTCGATGCGAAGTCGATAGCGTGAATTTTGTGTTTTAAGTTCAAGCCAGGGAGCGCTTATGGAAAACTCGGTACCTTCTATTGCTGTGTCCTGAGATTTCTGCGGACAACCCGAAAGCCCGATGAGCGTGCAGAACATGACAACTTTAAATGCAAATCTATTCACGAAAAATCTCTTTCGGAACCGTTTTCCGATTCCCTGACACTAAATTGAGGCTGTTGAATATACCTTATTAGGCAAATTTTCGATTTGTCAGCGAATATTAGAGTTAAACGGTTATCTCTTGAAGCAAGCCGAAATACGCTATTATGAACCTATGAATTTACCCGTTCACACGCGTCGCTACGATCTGGACTGGTTGCGGGTTATTGCCTTCTCGCTGCTCATTTTCTATCACGTTGGCATGTTTTACGTGACGTGGGGCTGGCATATCAAGAGCCAATACACGTCGGCGGCGGCACATCCTCTCATGCTTACGTTGAACCCCTGGCGGCTGGCATTGCTGTTTTTTATTTCTGGTGTCGCCATACGGTTTGCCACCGATAAAATCACCAGTCGAAAATCGTTCGCCTTGTCCTGCCTGTCCAGGCTAGGGCTACCGATATTGGGTGGGTTATTACTTGTGGTGATGCCCCAGGCTTATTTTGAATTGCTCCAGGCTGGCGTTGTTGAGCCCGGTATCGGCAAGTTTTATCCAGCCTATCTAAAGGGAGGGCCGGGTTTTCCGATTATCACGCCGACCTGGAATCACCTTTGGTATGTCGTATACTTGTTGGTCTACATTCTATTGGTACTTGCCATGTTGCCATGGCTCAAACGACTGGCAACGGGGAGTCTGGCTAATTTCTTCCTCTGGCTCGCTGGTTCCCGCATTCGTCTACTGCTTCTCGTGCCGGTACCATTCGTTATTTACGCGTTCACGCTCTCCGCCTGGTACCCAACAACTCACGCACTGGTTGACGACTGGGGCAATCACGCTCACCGGCTTACGATCTTCATGCTGGGTTATTTTGTTGCCAAACACGATGGTTTTTGGCGCGGGATAGAGCGTCTGTTGCCTGTGGCGGCGGTGACCTGGATAGTACTGTGGTCGATCTGGATTTTCGAGCGGTTACCGGATGCTGTTCGATCGTTTGCGGGCGAGCTGTACTCAGTCATCGAGATTCTCTATGCCTGGACAAGCATCGTGGTTGTGCTGGGCTTGGCGCAGCGCTATCTGGCCTTTGATCGTCCGCTACTACGTTACCTGACCGGCGCCGTGTTTTGCTACTACATATTGCATCAAACCATAATTATCGCGGTAGGGTACTGGCTGACGCCGTTGCAACTTGGTGTCTGGCCTGAGTTTCTGATAGTGCTTGGAGCGACTGTCGCAGGTTGTATAATCGGCTACGAAGTGCTTAAGCGACTCCCGTACATTCAGCGGATTTTTGGTATACAACCGCCCGTTGCGGAAAAGGAATTACCCCGATGAGCAAACGCTACTCGCCTGTTACTACCGTTGTGTTAATCAGTTTTTTGCTCTTGGCTGGCTGCGTGTCTACCACCGCTGAAGATGTTGTCGGCAATACGTCTGAAACTCTGACAACCGGCTTCAATCACGTAGGACTTACGGTGAGCGACCTCGAGGCCTCGGTGGAGTTTATTACTGAGCTTCTGGGATGGCGCAAGGTCGGCGGTTACGCGGACTATCCTTCCGTGTTCGTCACGGACGGGAACATGTTTGTAACGCTCTGGCAGGCAACAGATTCCGAAAAGGCCATGGCCTTTAACCGTAAAACCAACGTGGGCTTGCACCATTTGGCTATTTCAGTAGCCAGTCGTGATGCACTGGATGTTCTGCACCAGCGTTTTGTCGATGCGGGGAACGTAACCATCGAGTTCGCGTCGGAGCCTAACGGAGGCGGGCCAACCATTCACATGATGATTCGCGAGCCCAGCGGCAATCGGCTGGAATTTGCGCATAACCCACCGCGCAAAAACTGACGTAGCGCCTGCGCAAATGCACGGCCATAACAAGCGTAGTTAAACGATTGTGCGTACGCCTTTTATGCTCAGATAGAGCCCCGTGGAAATCATGGCGATTAAATTCGCCAGTATGAACGAAATGGATAAGGTGTTGTTGGCCAGCGCAGGAATAAAGTCGCGGGCGACAATCATGAACGCGACCAGCAGCGAGGCAAACAGGCCAAAACCAGCGATGATTTTCGGGATCAGGTTGGATTTTACGAACAAGAAGAAGAACCCTGCATTGGCAATGGACCCCATGACCAGCGCCAGGTGGAACGACGTGTAATCGGTGCTGGCCTGAAGACCAACCAGCAGGAGTCGCAAAGGCTCATCGGCTAGCGTGCGATAAGCTGCGTCGCCTGCAATTTCGGCGGCGATCATAGCCGCTACCGCACCCAGTAATATTACGATGGATGCGGCGATCCCTAATAGTGCGCTCCACGCGGCCAACAACCGTCCGTAAGTTGTTAGTAATAAAAATAATCCCAGAGTCGAGAATATTGCGAGCCCGAACGACAATATCGAAAAGTAGGCTTTAGCCCTCAAGCGAATTTCGGCGTCGAGCATGTTACGTGCGGTGCCTTCCACGTCGGCATTCAGATTGATGTCGATGCCCGTTAAGAAAAAAACCGAAACAAGAATGCCGAGCACGATGGAAGCGATTAGCGACCAGCCCGTGTAGCGTGCCAGACGAACGGGGTCGATGGTGACAGTGGGTTGCATATACAGCCTGTGTAGGTAATGAGAGAAGCAGTTTTTCTACTATAGACCTAACTGTTGCTTGATGAAACATCGGGATCAGGATAGCGCTTCGTGAAATTGTTCAGTAAATACTCGCCTATTAAAATGCAGGAATAAAAAAACCCCGTCGTTAGACGGGGTATAAAGTAAGCGCCAGTTTCTTAAACGTTTGGCTACCTATTTCTTGCGTCGAGCCACGGCGACGCCAATTAGACCCAAGCCCAATAAAGTCAGACTGCCGGGTTCGGCAACTTGCGCTACTTGCTCATCGTCGAAGTAAGTGCGAAAGGTATAGTCGTACGATGGAAAGTTACCAAATCCACTATTTGCGAATACAGAACCAAAGGCATACGGGTTCGCTGTCGAACCTGCAATGCCGAGGTTGGAGTTCGACTCGAAGACTAAAAACATAGTCGTGTTCGGCGTAATTGTAATTGGGTTCCAAAAGACGTCAATCCATTCACCTTGCGTACCCATGGAGTTACCAGTGGCAAGCTCGTTCCCGCCGTTGGTAGGAAGCGCGTCCCATAGAGAGATTGAAACGAGCCCGGTAGAACCGATGTTACTTCGAAGCAATATGCCGGCGCCGGCAATATTGTCGTTGGTTTGCTCAAATGACTGGGCGAGATCGGCTTGACTAAAGGCCGCCATGTGTACGTTTTCGTCGGCCTGATTCTGATCAAGTATTAACGTGGCCTGCGCATTAAATGCAAGCGCCGCAAAACATAATGACACGGCTGATTTAGCTATTGTTTTCAAGTGATTCATTGGAATTCCTTCTTCGGTTGAGTTTCTTAACCCAATGCAATGATCGTGCCAATAATGGGTGATGCTTATTTATCAGGAACCTACACCAACTATTATGTAGAGAAGAAAATTGGTTGTAAGAATATTCGGCGTATATTGTGTTATGACCGGAGAGTTAAGTAAGACCGAACAATTTGCATAATTCAGACGTGACTATGCTCCCTGATTTGAGCGGCGCTAAATCGTTGAGCACGTGCGGGTCGTTTTCTCTAGCTGCTGTTTAATTGCAAGGCGATTAAATTCAAAAAAACGGCCCGACTTTCGCCGGACCGTTCTTGTTTACTTAAGACCCTACGCGCAAAAGCAAGGCCCGTTTTGCTTCTTGCTTACAGCGGACAGGCTTCCACGCGAACGGTGATGTCGCCAGTTCCCGAGTTGTTAATACAGTCGTCGTAGTCGTCGCAGTCGTTTGGCTGCGAGTTTACCGACCAATTTAACCATCCGGACCCACCGTACTGACTACCCTCGTTCGGTTGGCTATTGGCGCCTGTTCCAATCTGGAATGAAGGACCGTTACGCGTAACGCTAACGGATGCCCCCGTGTTCCATGACAGACCCGTTAAGGTGCCGTTCCAGTTTGCATAGTAGTACCAGTCACTCGTGTCGTAACCGAAAGTATTTTTAGGGCTGTTGGGCGGTGGCGTGAACGTACCACCTGACAGTCTGGTTTCACGCTCAGAGCTTTGGCGCAATAAGCTAGCGCGGAGCTAAGTTGTTCGGTGTCTCTTAACACCAGAGCCAGATTGAAAAAGTCCTGGTAGTAATTCGGGTTGAGGGTAATGGCCTGTTTGTAGCTTAAAATCGCGTCATCGATCTGTGCGATGGCCGCGTAGGCGGCGCCCAGGTCATGCCAGCAATAAGCGTTTTCGGGCTTTGCTTGCAACGCTTTCTTGTAGTGCTCGATCGCTAGTGGAAATTTCTGCGTCGAACTCAACAAACCGGCATACAGATGGTTGACGTCAGAATGCTCTGGAAAGTGTTCCAACAAGAGTTCCATTGCAGCATCCGCCTTGTCGAATTCTCGCGACGAATTATAGCGTGCGACTTGTTGCATCAAGGCTAATCTGTCGATTTTCATAAGTTTGGCGTTAGTAGCACTAAAGAAAGAATACAGTACGCGGTCAGTCTGGTTCCAGACAGTCGTTTTACAGCGCCGCGTGTTGCTTATTTATTATTAAACCACGCCGCCTACACTGCTCAGCGCTCTAAAGGTACGCTGTGTTTTTGTAGTTCGTCGCGCATGTCCTGGAGCTGCCGTTCGTAGCGGCGCCAACGCCCGATCGACTCGGTGTGTGCGGGTCGGCGAACCTGTACGGAACTGGCGGTCGCCACGGCAGTTTTATGTTCGTGAAAGGTCAGGCAAGCGTCTTCCCAGGGGATACCCAGATAGTTAATCAGGGCGCGCGCGTTGGGCTCAAAGTTGCTAGCGATATCTTCGTAGGAAACTTCCCGGAAGCGGTCTTGGAAACGCGTCCGCCAAGTGTTCGCCAGGTGATAATAGCGGGCGTGGTGGCGCGCCATTTCCCGTTGGTCATAGGAGTGGGGGTAGGCATCCGCAAACAGTTGTTTAAAGCTGGAAAAACAGGCGTCCATCGGATCGCGCCGCAGTTGAACGATCTTCGCGTTAGGCAGGGCCTTTAGAATAATCGGCACGAACAGAAAATTGGAAGGCAATTTATCGACGAAATGAGGCGTGGAACCGCGTAATTTCTGCGTGCTCTCGATGTAGGCCCGGCCAAGGGCCGCGTAATCCATGTCCGCCGCTAGTTCGACTAGATTTGTAGACAAACGCGTTTGACCTTCGTAATTGGTCAGGCGCTGAATCTCGTTGGTCAGTTGACGCAACTCACCAGCGGAATGCACCTGCGAGTGTGCGGTGATAATCCGCTCAACTAACGTGGTTCCAGAGCGCGGCTGTCCGACTATAAAAATCGGCGAGACATCGTCGTGGCCCGCTGGACCCGCGTCCAGCCACTCTCTCGTGTACAAGCGCTCGAGTGCTTTGTACATATCAGCCTCTGCCGTCTCGTCGAAAGTGACTGTCGTGCGATATGCCGCCGCGCCTGTGGCGAACGAATCAAAAGCATCGCCCCATTTCTCGAGATCCTCCAGTTCCTTGGCACACGCGTAGTTTAGGTAAGCGACGTCTGCCGCTCTGAACCGTCCGGACGACAGCAGTTTTCGCATGTCGTTAATATGCTCGTCGTCGGTCGCCTTCTTAAGACCCGAGAGCAGCCAGTGCGCGTTCGGGAAGGCCGGCTGAATCTTCAGAGCCAGGCGAACCATGTCCTGCGCTTCGTTGAGTCGACCGAGGTACATTAACGCAGTGGCGTGATTGGCGAGAAAACCGAGATTGTTGGGCAGTAGTTGAGTTGCTTTTGCGTACCAGGTCAACGCGTCTTGATGTTCACCAAGCATGGTGGTCACGATGCCGATGAGTTGAGCGGAATTGGCAGAACCATCGTCAAACTTGATTGCGTTAGTCAGCGCGATGCTGGCATCGGCAGAACGCCCGAGCGCCATAGATATTTTGGCTATCTGCGCCCAAGCGGCACCGCTGCGGGGATCAAACTGCGCAACTGTTGCGAAGGCTTGCAACGCAGCTTTATTTTGGTCAGTGGCCAGAGCAACCAGGCCGACCAGGAAATGGGCCTCCGGCAGGTCGCGTTTGGCGCTGATTACCCGGCTCGCGCAATCCGCCGCTTCCTGGGTCCTGCCGCCGTTGAGATAGTTGAGGCCCTGTTGCAGGGTCTCGTGCATCCACGGTGCCGCGTCTACATTGGTCATTGGTATCTTCTCGTCCAGTCGCTGTACAACAGTGATTGAGTAGCAGCGTAAATCCTGTCTGCTAAAACAAAAAAGCCACCTGAAACGGCGGCTTGCTAAAAAAAGTTATTGCACCGTTACGCAGCGAGTTTATTGGTTCGGCGGTGTAGTAACAAAGTCCAGTTGTCGGTTGAATGTATTTGCGCATACATAGCTGACAGCATACCGGTGGTATGTAGTTCGTGAATCGTATCTTTATCCAGTGCGCTTAGCTTTTCTGCATCAATGCTTATGTAGTTAGCCACTGTTTCAGGTTTGTCGGCGTTGGGTGGCGTGTGCGTAACGTGCTGAGCGATAAGTAACTTTAACTCTACCAGACGCTGGCAAAACGTATCGGTACGCCGGCGTTCACCAACATAGCGTGCGGCGAATTCAGTCATTTTTGTGGTGTGTTCAGAAATCTCCTCGCCGTCAAAAAACGGAAACTGGGGTTGATCGTTTATTGACGCGGCAGCTCTGTCGATAACAACGGCCATTTTTTCTTCACCATGTTGAGCGAAGGCAAATGGATAGGCGCGCAAGTAAGCAGGCAGGTAAGCGTACGGGTCCCACTGATTGTTGCTATCAAGAAACAAGTTATCGTCTTCAACAACGCCAACTATAGCAAGCGGTACCGGCTTCTCCAGACTTGCAAATACTATGGGATAGTTTTTTTGCGCCGTGGTGAATTCGGTGACTGTAAGAGGAATGGCGCGAGCGTCTCGCGTGTTTGCAAAAGGGGTTTCTACCGGCGAAACGCCAAGCCCCATGTGGTCTTCCCGAGCCAGCATTTCAGGCTTCTGGTAAAGAAACAACTTGCCTTCAACTATTCCGCGTTTAATGTCAGTCATTGGTCGCTCTGTATTGAAATAATAGGCGAAAGGCTAGCACAAATGCCCCTGGTTTAGAACGTTCAGCGCGTTGCGGTGAGTGCCCAGGCAATCGGTAGTTGGTGCTTGCTAAGCGTAACGGGGA
>QIGP01000074.1 GCA_003228965.1 Gammaproteobacteria bacterium | reverse complement strand
ATAGCAAAGGTGCCAGAATTTCAGCAAACCGCCCTGCTTCAAGCCATTTCTTACCCAGCACGAAACCTAGAATTTCCGTGCCGAAAAGATATAAAACCAGGGCCGGAATAATGCCCAGCAAAAACATGATGCAGATTGTTTTTATGTAGGTGGCGCGTAGCGGAATTTTCGCCGCATGCATTGCCGATACTTTTTGTAAATACACACCGCGAAAAGCGTGGAGCCCGAGCTCTACCGGCACCTGGATAAGACGATTAGCCATAAAAAACAATCCGGCTACAATCGGTGAATACATAAAGTTAAACATAATTACCGGAAGGCTCTGCGCCAGGGTGCGAACAAGATCCGCAGGCATCGTGTAACGCGGAAACTCCGGATACTCTCTAAGAACATCAATACTTGAACGCTTCGATGGCGACAGAATTTCTTTGCGCGACTGTGGCAAAGCCACAAGCAAGCCAACAACAGAACCGGCAATAAGGCCTGCAAGCAGACCCCAAACCGTACTGCCAACGGCAAAGCCCAGGCCAATACGAACGGCAAGACTCACTAGTGAATTGCTCATCTCCGCCATGGCCATGCGCCCGAACTGCTTCTTGCGGGTGAGCCAGCCGTTGACGAGTAATTTGATCGATGCCATCAAAAAAACCAGCACAGGTAACCACCAAATATAGTTTCCTAACCCGGAAATAACCTGCAGGTTCGCACAGCACAGTCTTGCAATAAACACGACAACCAGGACAGCTGTCGACACCAACACAACTACTTTCAACGTCGCTCGAAGCAAGTCGCTGGCGGTCTCATCTGACTCAGGTAGCACCAGCGCCATTTCGTACTTGAGCGTGGCAAAGACTACAGCGACTGAGGAGACTGAAATAAATAGCGCTATCACGCCGTAGTGTTCGGGCGTGTACAGGCGTGAAATTATGGGTATAGCAAACAGGGAGATTGCAAAGACCAGACCGTTTCCGGCGAAGACTTTAGCCACATTGGTGACAAATTCGCTCCGGCGTAAACGCGCTAGCACGAAACCGCTCCGTGCACAAACGCGCACTGTGAGCTCATGGTCAGGCAGATCCGTCGGACTGTATAGCTAAGTCGACGTCGACGTCCTCATCCTCATCGTCGGCACGACCAGCAAAAATGCCACCCATTTTGCGATCGCGAACGACATCTTTGACTATGGAAGTTTCGATCACGTCGCTTTGCTCAGCAAATCCGTACACTAACGCTGTATCACATATGGTGTTAATCACTCGAGGAATACCGCGGCTGTAGTACCACACCAAAGAGCACGAACGTTCTGGAAACAACGCCTCATCGCCACCCGCCGTTTTGATGCGGTGGTGAATATAGCTAACGGTTTCCTGGGCACTTAATGCCTCGAGATGGTAATTCACTGAAATGCGTTGTGCGAACTGACGTAAACTCGGCAGCATTAACGTAGAGCGCAGCTCGGGTTGTCCTACCAATATCAGTTGTAGCACCTGATTCTTGTCCGCATTTATATTGGACAACATACGAAGTTCTTCCAAAGTGTCGATAGAGAGGTTTTGTGCCTCGTCAATAATCAGCACCGTTCGCTTGCCGTTGGCGTACTCACTCACTACGTAGTTAACGAAATCCTCGTAACACTCGACTTTCTCTTTGCCTTTGTAATCGAGGCCAAAAGCCATGAGCACCCATTGCAGTAAATCCCCAAACGACTTGTGTGTGTTACTGATCAGGCCGACAGCCACGTTGTCGTCCATATCGTTGAGAAGCGCGCGGATGAGCGTGGTTTTACCGGAGCCTATTTCTCCGGTGATGACACTAAAACCCGAATTGTTGGCGAGCCCGTACTGCAGCATCGTCAAGGCCATCTGATGCTTTTTCCCTAAATACAAAAAGGCAGGATCAGGTAGCAGCGTAAACGGCTTTTCTTCGAAGTTGTAAAATTGCTCGTACATATCAGTCGGTATCTATCTCACAGCACGTGGATTAGTAATTGTATGATTGGCTAGGTTCGTCTGACTGGTTCATCACCGAACCGATGATTTTGGTACCGCGCAACAAATCGTAGGTTGTGGCGAGGTCTTCACGTTTGGTGGCGCCGTTTTGTACAACAACCAGGGCACCATCAACATTCGGTGCAAACGCAATCGCGTCGTCAGTCGCAAGTACTGGAGGCATATCGAAAATGACAATGCGCTCGGGGTAGCGGGCTTTTAGCTCGGCGATTAAATCAAGCATGCGTGGCGAAGACAGCATTTCGGACGAATTCGTTTCGCGCTCTTTACCTGGCAACACTACTAGTCGTTCAATGGACGGGTTGAACAAAATGTCGGGCAAAGGTACATCGTTGCGAAGGTAGTCCAGTACGCCGTGGGCGGGTTCGTAACCGAAAAATTTGTGTACGCTCGGGCGCCTTAAATCGAGATCGACCAATAGCACCGTGTGAGTAACTTCGCGGGCCAGGCTAATTGCCAGATTAACCGCCGTAAGCGATTTACCTTCGCCCGGACTTGCGCTAACCACCATCAAGGAATTCCAACCGTTGTCGCGCATGCGCTGAATAACGCGGGTACGCAACATTCGATAGGCGTCAGCCGCCATTTCGGCAGAATGCCCGCCCAGTACACGATTGCGATCGAGCACGGATTCTTCGACGTCGACTACGTGCGTTTCGCTGTAGACGATTTTGTCAGCACGCACATCAGAGCGTGGCGCAGAAGGAGTGTGTACCGCAGGCTGCACTATTTCGGCGGAGCTGTGCGCGTCACTGCCCGTTTTATTGTCGCGTTCTTGTTTGGCGCGCTCGAGTGCTTGTTTAATACGTTCCATTGCCTTGCCCTTATTGCTCTGTCAGCATCAAGTTAAATTTAAAGTCCAAGTTTGCGTGCGATCAGAAACCATAAAACGTCCAACGGTCGGTACGCAAAATGAATAATCGCGAGTATTATTGCCAGTACAGACACAATGCCAACGACAAGCAATAGCCAGTTACGTCGAGTTTTTGTGTGGTCGCCCCGATTCGCGATAACGGGAATTGCCGCCAGAGGCGATGCTCCCGACACGTCTAGAATATCGGTGGATTTTCGTATAGCTGAATCCAGGCTTTCTGCAATGACGGCAGCCGCAATTGTGCCGAACATCGACAGTACCAAGCCTAAAAAGAGAAGCGCGACGCGGTTTGGCCAGCTGGGCGAAGTCGCCGCAATAGGCGGCTCAATAAGAGTGAATTTTTGCCCTTTTTGCCCGGCGATCACGTCTTCCTTAAAGATCGCCTGACCCAACTGGGCCTTGTATTGCTGAAGTTGGTTACGACGGTCGACCAGATCACGCATGATCGCGGAAAATTCTCGCTCAACCAGGGGCGCCTTGCTGAGCGCAGCCGTATACTCTTCGGCCTTGGCGGTAAGGTCATTATAGGTACCCATCATAGAGCGCATTTGAGACTCTACAGTTGCCAGATTCGCCTGAAGCTGAATGTAGGCTGGGTTAGTAGGAACGCTGCCCTGACTACCTCTGTTTTGCCCCTGAGGTGCCACTTGATTGATTAGCGATTTGCTAACAAACCCTTCAGTGCCATTGTTCAGACGAATTTTTGCCCACTGTCCTGCGTTCGAATCAACCAGTTCGGCTTCGTCACCTTTCAAGAATGTTCCAACGATTGACGAACCAGACGACGGCTCGGTGCGAACGTTAATGCTCTCGCGAACACGCTGCGCCGTAATCACCTTAACTGGTTCTGAGCCTCCCGATAAACTCGTTGAACGCTCAGACTCAAGCGCATCAAGTTGACGCTCAAGACGTTTCACTTCGGGGTGCTCGCTACTATAGTCGCGGTGAGCAATCACAAGAGCCGCTTCTACTTCCAGTATCTGATTATTCAAAGCACCCAGGTCTTGCCCAGCCTCTCCGCCTGCTTCAGCGATGAGCGTGACTAACTGTTTGCGCAGCCTTTTCACGTCCGGATGATTCTCGCCATAGAGCGATTCGGCGATGCGTAACTGCCCTCTAACCAATTCTATTTGCCGTCGCGGATCTGTGATGGCTTCGAGCTGAGGATTACCGCCGGAATCGGGTTTAGTCTGCATCAAAGTGGATGACAGAAAAATCCGACGCTCTTCGAGACTCGTTAATTGTCGCTGAACGTCAGCCGCATCTTTGTCGGTCTTGGACAACAGCTGCATCATGAGCGGTACAAACTCTGGCAATACGCCTTCGTTCTCACCTTTGAAACGAGCGAGGCGATCTTCCAGATCCAACACGTCCCGATTGGTTTTCTCTACCTGGTCTCTGAAGAAACCTGAGTTCTGAGTCGCGTCAGACAAGCCTTGTTGTTCGTTTTCGTTCTTGTACAACGTCACCAGCTCGTTAGCCACACGCTGGGCCATTACCGCGTTACGGTGATCGAAACTGAGGTCAAACGCAATGGTAACCCGCGTTGGACGACCGGTACGTGGATCTACTACGTCGGCACTCACTAAATCCTGGCGAATGTCTTCGCGCATATCCTGGATAATTTCACTGCGAGGCAAACGGTTAATATCGTCTCTGTAAAGACTGTATTTTTCGATGATGGCTGACAAGTTCACCGAGGTCAGCGCACGTTGCTGCACTTTATAAACACGAGCGTCCGCATACTCTGTAGCAGTTTGGCGCCGATCAAAATCGTCAGACACTTCCTGCTCTTCCAGCAAGATTGTCGCAGTTGATCTGTAAATAGATGGCAAGCTAAACGTAATCAGCAACGTCAGGAGCATCAACAACAGAAAAATCAGCAACATTTGCAATTTGCGTCGCTTGACTATGTTGATGTAGTCGCTAAGTGAATTAGTTCGTTCTTGTAATTCCATCATGTATTCCGGTTATAAATCTATTGTTAAAATTGGCTGTTGTTAGATATTGTTTTACCGAGTGAATCGGATTGGCTTGAAATTGTAGTTAAAGCCTATATAGGTACTTAGACCGTCACGCTTGTCCTGCGGGTTTTGCGTACTCAGCGACTCGGTGGAACGAAACACTATGCCGCCGTTCAAGCTTAATTTTTCAGTGATCTTCCAAACCGCTCTGGGAGCAATTTGGAAGCCTTCGCGCTCTAACGGCCTGTCAGGATTCAAAGATTCTAAATTAAAAGCCGTTGCAGCCAAGCTGAAAGTAACTAATTCGCTAAAGCGGTAGGACCAACTTGCTCTCAAGTCATCTCGTTCGGTGACGGAACCGACGCCTGCTGGTGAGACCGAACGGGACAGACTGAAGGAAACTTGGTAACTCTCTCCGCGGTAGTCGAAACCGGTATCGAGCACCAGTCCCTCGGAAGTGCTGCTGTCATTAAATGTCTCTTGGCCCGGAAATTGGAAAACACACGTTCCATTTGCTGCTGAATCAACCTGCCGATAGCCCACAGACCCTCGGTAACTTAGTCGACTATTGGGTTGGCGATTGCCGCCTACCCGAACACCTACTGTCTCAGAAGAGGAATTTTGAATAAATCCCAAAGGAGGACGCTCCGTAGAGCATTCTTCAGAAATAGTCAGCTGGGGCCCAGGAGGACTGGAAGAATAGTCGGAGCCGAACGCTGACATATTAAATTGGGTTTTCTCATCAAACTGATGAGTCCAGGCGATATCGGCGTTGTAGTAATCGTAGTCACTGAAATTAAAACCACCGTAGTGAACGTTATCTCCCGATATTCCGAACGCGAGCTGGTTAGTAGGGTTTAACGTCCAGGTAACCGAAGGTCGCAAATACTGACGATCGCGGCGCTCAATATCAAAACCGATTTCACCTAGCTCATCGAGATCCACACTACGAGTAGTTTGGCGCGCGTTAAGCGCCACGACCTGAAACAGCACTGTTTCGGCACGACGGGTTAACTGAAGCGAGAAATTTTGATTGTCTGAATCGAAATCGTCGTCTTCAAAGCGCAGGAAAGACGCGCTGACGTCCAGGTCGGCCTGCCACTTTTCGGTGGCTCGGCGAGCCCTGACCCGAGGTGTAAACTCAAGAAAAAAGGTCTCTGTTTCTGCCCCGTCGGAACTAAGCAACAGATTATCGTTGTTGGTAACCCGCGAGTTAACCGAAGGCTGGATGGAATACTCGGCCGCAGACACCGTGATGCCGCTAATGATACAGCCAGCAAACGAAGCAACCACAAACGAACTCGTGCGCCTGCCAAGAACGGAAACATGGCGTAGCAATACGGCTGATAACACTGTAACTCTATGGAACAACGACGGTGTCCCCGCTTTGCAGAACGATATTGGTTTCAAGCGATGCACCCTCTTTTACAGCACCGTAACGGAACGGAATAGCCCGTTGGGTACCATTGGAATGGCGACGTAATATGCGGACTTTGTTTTCAGCGGCGAACGTGGTCAGGCCGCCGGCCAGGGCCAACGCCTGCATTACATCAAGCTGTTTGTTAACTACGTACTCACCAGGACGCGCCACTTTCCCAAGCACATAGACTTTGTTTCCGTTAGTGCTCAGTACCGCTACGGTGACAACCGCGTCGGGAACGAACTCGGAAAGTTTGGCGACGACACTCGCCTGTACGTCTTCGGTTGTACGTCCTGCTGCCTGCACCTGGCCAACCAGTGGGAAGCTGATGCCCCCGTCAGGACGAACCAGGACTTCACGCGTCAACTCTTCTTCTTTCCACACTGAGACCAATAAAATGTCACCGGCATTGAGTTTATATTCTTCCTGCGCGTGAGCGCTGCTGATCATCGTAAGAAAACCCGCAAAAATGCACAGCTTCCACGATTTTTTAAGATCAAACATGCGTTTCATTTTTCCTCCAAAAAAGCCAGTAACTTATTGAAAAACCAAGCCCGAAAGCGTATCTAAACGGCGTTCGCCTTGCAACCGGAGCAAACGCCGGGCGCACAATATAGCAGCGCAACGATGAAGAAAAAGGGCAATCTGGGCACAGAGTGTGCCGCCACGCCTTTTCCTCGTCGTGCAAACGCTCAGAAACCCCGTTAGATGGTGCTGACCAGCGCCTTTTCGGCATTATTTTTAAGAGTATTCCGGTCAGTCTTTGCGGCCACGTATCCTCGCAACTCGCGTTATAGATCACTTTGCAGGAATCACGCCAAAAGCTAGTTTTCATTACTTTACAATAACTTACTTGCTTTACTTAATGCCTGAGCTGATTAACTGTAAAGAGCTTCGACAAACCTGATATGCGCCTTGCGACATAACTTCACGGTTCATACAAGGTCCACCAGCAAGTGGATTGAATTTCACTTCGTCGAACACAAATTGCTGGCACAAACTTCCGAAAACGGTCACTTTCGATGAATTTAGTCAGCGAATTCCGCAAACTTAAGAGAGGGAGGGATTACTCGCTACGCTCGCCCTTCGGGTCCGTGCCGCTTTGCGGGTTCGCAATGACAGGGTAAGAGGTTACGTCATTGCGTATATGGACTCCTCCCTATTTGCAAGAGAAAGGCGACAGTAACCGGATAGAAGCACGTGCGTATATACGGGCTCTCAT
>QIGP01000158.1 GCA_003228965.1 Gammaproteobacteria bacterium | reverse complement strand
GCAGCACCAAACATCTCGCTTGCTCAACGCCATCACATCACCCAACGTTTATGTACGCCAAGCGGTAATGGCGTCGTGTGCAATTCCTGGAGTGTTCCCGGCGGTATCGCTGGAAGCCAAGAGTGTTACTACAGGTAAGCGACGGCCTTATTTACCACTACGAAAATGGATTGACGGCTCGATGAGTCAGGACATGCCGGTGAAACGGTTATCGCGTCTTTACGGAACCAATCACTACATAGCCAGCCAGGTGAATCCGCACGTACTGCCATTTTTACAAGACCCCAAAGGTCCTCAGAATCTATGGACTACGAGCATGAATGCGGCGTTTAGAAGTTATCAGGAATGGCTACGCGCCACGCAGCCGTTGACGCACAAGTTGGTCCGTTCGTTGCCGTCTGTCGAGTATCTTTATCGAAGTTTTTATTCAGTGGCGACCCAGGAATACACCGGCGACATTACAATTACTCCACGGTCACGCTGGTTTAATCCCATGCGACTGCTTGTGAAACTAACTGAAAAAGAATTGATGAGCCTGATTACTGAGGGTCAGCAAGCGACGTATCCAAAAATTGAGATGATTCGTAACTGTACGAAAATTAGTAAATCACTACAGACCATTGTCGCTAACTATGAGCAACGTGCGCTGCGTGCCAGTAGAAAGGGTGGGTCCACAGCTGGTTGCGGTTAAGTAGGCCGACGGTGCTCTTGTGTTTCGTCAGACCTGGTCTTTGTAGCTATTCACTAAACACGATTGGAATTGATCGTCATTGCCCACGGCGATAATGATTGGTTTGTCGGCCGTTGGGAAGACCTGCTACGGCACGATGTTTGGGCGAGTATTGTCAATGTGCGAGGGTACTTCGCTAATATAAGCGAAAGAGTGCCCACAGCGTAGTGAATATGCAGTGAACTTCGCATCGGGTTCTAGCACCTTCAAAAGGCAGATACAATAAAGCCGGGGCAAGGCCCCGGCTTTATTGTCCGTACGTTAGAGCTAGTCTTAGAAGCTCTTACGCATGGTGAGGCCGAAGGTACGTGGTGGATTGGGATAGCCACTGAAACTGCCTGCCTGAACCACAGTTGGAAATGCGCTTAGCAAGTGGTTGTCGTTCGTTAGGTTACGACCCCAAAGTGTCAGTTCAAACCCGTTGTCGAAACTAAGTCCGGCGCTTGCGTTAAGCACGCTAACTTCACGCGAGGCTATGTCGGCTGAAACGTTCTCAACAATTTGTACTTCGTCTTCGTAGCTGTAGTCGGCACGAACAAAGCCTTCAAGACCGTTCGAGAAGTTGTGGTAATACGTACCTGAAGTGGTGATGCTGACTTTGTGGATGCCAGCAGGATCTCTTCCGCTGAGGTCTTCAGGACCGTTAACTCCGGTTCCGTTAGGGAACGAATCGTAGGTCGGGTCCAGGAACGTTCCAGCGAAAGTGAATTTCCACTGATCGTTAGGCGTAAACACAGTGTCGATTTCAAGTCCCTTGGTGGACTGTTCACCTGCGTTAGCCAGGTCAAAGCCGGTGCCTGTGAAAATGTTCGACTGAAAGCCTTCGATGGTCTGATCGAAAATGGCCAGGTTAACGGCGCCACGTTCGAACTGTGCTTTTAAACCAAGTTCATAGACGGTGGCTTCTTCCGGTTCTGCGAATCGAGTACCAGTGCGCAGGTTGGTGGTGTTGAGTCCGGCAGTGGTTAAAGCGGCGATATCTGTGGCAAACGGGCGTGAGTCACGAGACAGGTTCCATGAGGTTGACTTGAATCCTGTCGCTGCACTGGCGTAAAAGTTCAGTGCATCGTTAATAGCAAATGCGAAGCGCACTGTATAGGTGGTTTCACTGTCGTCTGAATTTCCGCTTTCAACAGAGTTCGGAAAGCTCACGAAAGGTGGCAGAAATTGCAGAGGCTGCAGGGCCAAAGCTGAGTTACAGTCCTCGCCAGTGGCAGCAGTACACGGCACGGTTGAGAGAGCTTGAGCCTCAGCAAACTGGGCAGGAAACGCGGCAAAATTAGCAGGCGTTGGTGCTTGACCTCCTGTTCGCTCTACGAACAAACCGCCAAAGCCAATTTGCACAAGGTCCAAAGAAGAAAACACGTCGTTTGGGTTTGCATTCACAAAAGCGTCTTTTTCGTTACTGGTGTGATTTAGGCCTAGCGTGATGGTTGCTCGATCGCTAACGTGCCAGTCAACCTGACCAAATAATGATAGCGCGCTATCGTCTTGACCTGATGTGTCGAACGAGCCTTGTCCGGCTCCGAAGAGCAGGCCTGTCGGGAGGCCGAGTGCCATTTCGAGGCCCGTGATACCGCCGCCAGCCAACGCGTCGGCGTAGCCACGGAAGTCGTCGCCGAACACGATATCGCTATCGAAGTTGACTTCTTCGTCGAAGTAGAAAGCGCCGACCATCCAGTCGATGTTGCCGTCGCTGTTTGAAGTCAGGCGAAATTCCTGCGTAAATGTGTCCAGCTCGGTATCAAACTGGTTGAGGCCAAGCAGGTCTGCGCTGGTGAAATCGGAGTCAGCGACTTCGAACTTGTCCTGGCTGCGAACTGAAGTAATGGTAGTTAGTGAGAAACGGTTAAAGTCGATGTCGCCCTGCAGGGAGATTCCGCTGTTTTCAATGTCGTTAATGGAGTCAATGTTGTAAAAGCCGGCACGAGAGAACGGGTCGTCTGAGGCGATGCGTCCACCCAAAGCGCGAATAGCGATACCGGTAGGGCCGTCGACCAGGTTGGTCACGCCGCAGCATAATTCATCAATCCGGTCGATATCGGCAATCAGGCGCCATGTGCTGTTATCTGTAGGTTCAAACAACAGTTGTCCGCGCAACGACCAGCGTTGACGTTCGTTCGACTCGTTACCCGTTTGAAGGTTGTCAAAATAACCCTCGCGCATGTTGCCACTGCCACTAAGGCTGAAGGCCACTTTGTCGTTAATGGGCCCCGTGATGTTGGCGCGAGCCATCACGGTGTTGAAGTTACCGATGGTTAGTGCACCGCCACCGCCAAACTCAAAGGAAGGCTTGCTGGTAATAACGCTGATTACACCGGCAGAAGCATTCTTACCGAACAAAGTACTTTGAGGTCCGCGTAGTACCTCAACGCGTTCGATGTTGGTCAGATCTGAAATAGCGCCAGCAGAGCGTGAACGATAAACGCCGTCAATAAAAACACCCACTGAAGGCTCAATGCCTGGGTTGTTCGCGCCGTTACCAAAACCACGGATTACAAAGTTGGTGTTACCTGAAGTTTGCAGCTGAGTGATACGCAAAGATGGGATGATCGACTGAAGGTCACCGATATCAATAATTTGTGCTTGCTGGAGGGTTTCACCGCTCGTGACGGTTACAGCAACAGGAACGTCCTGAAGCGTGGTTTCACGTTTGGTTGCTGTTACGACAACTTCTTCAAGGCCTTGTGCTGTGGCTGGAAGGCCGACGGCGACCGCTAGAAGGGTCGATGTGCAAAATAGGCTTATTCGTTTGAACATTAAATTTCCCCTGTTGGGACTGAATATTTTCCTGAACTGACGCACTAGTAGTTAGAGGCAGCTTTAGGTTCTTAAAAAGTGCACGGAGGATATCACTTTGACAGGCGTTGGTCACATGTTGTCAGGTCGTGGTCGCACGGCAGAAAGTATCGATAGTATTCCACACTAGCTGTGAAATTTATCTCAATTATTCATAAGATTATGGATATTTTCCAAGAGTGTTTTGTGGTTATTCGCAGAACACGCCAGGCATAATTTTCTACGAAGCGCTCTTTTTACGGGCCGAAATGCCTCAGTTTACTGCACGTGCGCATAGATGGGCAGGTTGTGGCTTGGGAATTGCGTAGAAGTTTTCGTTCGTTATGTAAAGTCCATAAGCTGACTCACTCAGGCTTGAATGCGCGGAAATCTATCTAGCAATTAATTTATAGAACATAACTATAAGTATGGGCCAATTAATATATTGATTTTTATCGAATTTATTATTTACGTATAAATGCTCTTGCTACTTTTCTATTCATCTATAGAATGCTCGAACACTTAACGGATACCACCATGCCATCCACCGACGACGACAAATACCAACATCAACGGGTCGCTGCCATTCGAGCAGCCGCCAGTGTGTTTGCCGACAAAGGATTTCATGGGGCGACGACCAAGGATATTGCGACCAGGCTTGGGATAAAACAGGGCAGCCTGTACTACTACTTCGACTCGAAAGTCGAAGCGCTGCACGAAGTATGCATGCTGGGGATTCGCGAGTACGCAGGGCGAATGGCCTCGATTGTTGACTCCAGTCAGCCCTTCGCCGCCAAACTCATGGCGAGTGTTACCTCCCATTTGTCTTGCTATCGGGAAAACAACGAAGCACTCAAAGTCTACAACGACGAGCGTTTGTACCTTCCTGAGGAAAAACGCACCAGGCTCAAAGAGTTGGGTAGCGGTTATCGGCAGTCACTCGAAGAAATTTTACTCGACGCTCAAAAAAGCGGCGACGTACGTCACAGTCTCAATTGCCGGATGGCGGCACAGTCCGTCATCGGGTTGTGCAATGCGTGGGGACACCTGATCGTACGGGACCCTGATCTCGACCTGTTTGGCGTAGTACAGCACTGCACCGACTTGTTGCTCAGTGGGCTAACTAACAATCACTAACTTACCGATGCTTCGGCATCGTCAACATAAGGAAATCTATCGTGGGCGCATTTAAAGAACCGCATGGCGGCGAACTCAAAGACCTCTATTTGTCCGAAGATCGTGCTGATCAGGAAAGGGAACTGGCCAGGGATTACGCGTCCTGGGACCTGACCCCAAGACAGATTTGTGATCTTGATCTTATGATGAATGGTGCGTTCTCGCCGTTGGAAGGTTTCATGAATGAAGCCGACTACACGAGTGTCTGCAAGGACATGCGACTGACGAGCGGAGTGCTTTGGCCTATGCCTGTCACTCTCGACGTAAGTCAGGAGTTTAGTGAGTCGATCAAGGCAGGTCAGACTATTGCCCTCCGTGACCTTGAAGGCGTTCTGTTGGCCACGTTTGAAGTTTCTGATATTTACTCGCCCGACCTCATGGCCGAAGCGCAGTCTGTCTACAGTACTACCGACGACTTGCATCCAGCCGTCGCGTTTTTGAAAGACAAATCCAACCCGGTTTATCTTGGCGGCACGGTGCGTGGAATAGAGCCACCGACCTACTATGATTTTAAATTGCTTCGAGACACTCCGTCTGAGTTGCGTGGTCGTTTTCGCAAATTGGGCTGGCGTAAAGTCGTGGCGTTCCAAACGCGTAACCCGTTACACCGTGCACACCAGGAATTGACCTTCCGTGCTGCCCGCGAAGTTGAAGCTAACCTGCTTATTCATCCGGTTGTTGGTATGACCAAGCAAGGTGATATAGACCACTTCACGCGCGTTCGCTGTTACGAGCACGTGCTGGAGCAATATCCGGAACAGACCACTCAGCTAAGCTTGTTAAACCTTGCCATGCGTATGGGTGGGCCGCGCGAGGCTATATGGCACGCCATTATTCGTAAAAACTACGGGTGTACTCATTTTGTAGTTGGCCGCGATCATGCAGGTCCAGGTAACGACAAAGAGGGTAATCCGTTTTACGGTCCGTACGAAGCTCAGGAGCTTTATCTTAAACACGAAAAAGAACTCGATATTGCCATGGTGCCATTCAAGATGATGGTGTACGTGGAGAATAAGGCCGAGTACGCGCCGGCTGACGAAGTTGATAAAGCCGACACCGTGTTGAATTTGTCGGGCACCGAGTTCCGTCGTCGACTCCGCGAAGGGTTGGAAATTCCAGAATGGTTTTCTTATCCTAAGGTTGTTGAAGAGCTACGCAAGGCACACCCACCCAAGCACAAACAAGGGTTCACCGTGTTCTTCACCGGGCTCTCGGGTTCCGGTAAATCGACCATTGCCAATGCACTAATGGTCAAGCTACTCGAAGACGGTTCACGCCCGGTTACCTTGCTTGACGGCGACGTTGTTCGCAAAAACTTGTCGAGCGAGCTTTCTTTCTCGAAAGAACACCGTGACCTGAACATTCAGCGTATCGGTTTTGTTGCAAGCGAAATCACCAAGAACGGCGGCATCGCCATTTGCGCACCGATCGCACCGTATGCGGCCACTCGTCGACAGGTTCGTGAAATGGTGTCAGAACTCGGCGGCTTTATTGAAATTCACGTGGCCACACCCATCGAGGTGTGTGAGGCGCGAGACCGTAAAGGGCTCTACGCTAAAGCGCGGGCGGGTCTTATCAAAGGATTCACGGGCATCGACGATCCGTATGATGTTCCAGAAAACCCCGAGCTTGTGATCGATACAGCCAAACTGACTCCGGATCTTGCAGCCCACCGCATGCTGATCAAGCTGGAACAGATGGGTTACTTGCGCTAGCCTCAGGCGAATAATCGTTAGGTAAAATTGCGCCGCTCACAGTTTTCTGTGCGCGGCGTATTACGTTCGGGTTACGCCGTTTCTCGGGCATTGACCGGGCTAACTGCTGAAAACGGTTGCCAATTGCAATATCCTGGAGTAGCTTGATTTCATCGAACTGGAATCCATTCTATGATTCAAAATCACGGATACGTTAAGAAGCTTGATGGGTGGCCATCACCTGTTAGCTAGCCTCGAAGCAGTGACTACTGCTCGGCGTGTGCCGTGTTTTAAAATATTTCTTTACACGGTGCGATGTTTAATGATTTACCACTGATTTAACTACCGTGCCGGTGGACATTAAACCTGTTGCTCACAGTTTCACGCCATCAAGCCTGGTTTTGACTTGGCCCGATACTTCCGATGTCTCCACATATGAAGCCGGCTGGCTCTACCGGCACAGACCTGGCGTCCGTCGTTTTGATGCGTCCTGCGTTACCCAACAAACCTGGTCGGCGCAGACATTAAATGAAATTCCAAGGTTCTCGGCGCAACAGTGCCACCACAATTTTGCAGAACTGTCGCGCATGCAGTGCTCCGCCAAGCCTGATGGCGACGACTGGATCATTAACGGTACCAAGCATTTCATCAGTCACGCTGATATTGCTGACTTCGTTATTGTGTTTGTGGCAACAGGAGAAGAGCAAACATCAAAAGGGCTTAAGAAAAAAATCAGTTGTTTTTTAGTTGATCGGGGCACTCTCGGTTTCGAGATTAAGCCGGGTTATGCCTCAGTGTCTCACCGTCGCGGAAAAGCGAGATCCGGTATGGCGCGGGCGTTAGTCGTTTTCCGATGACTGCCTTAGTGGAACTCCTGCGGTTCGGGCCCGTTCGTTGAAGCGAAGAAGGTCGAATATGCTATTAACCATGCTCTCACCAAGAGTTGTTCCACAGCCTAAAACTTGCCGCCCCGAAGACGCCGTCTCGGAAGCGGGTTCCCTTGGGTACCCTCTGGTAATTAAGGCGCTGGGACAAGATTTTGCGCATAAGACGGAGCTAGGTGCTGTACGGCTCAACGTGATCTCTTCATCAGACGTTGCCTTGCATGCAAAAGAACTTGGTACAATGTGTGAGCGCTTACTCATTGAAACTATG
>QIGP01000404.1 GCA_003228965.1 Gammaproteobacteria bacterium | reverse complement strand
TCGTTGTATTGGCGCAGGCCGGCCATAACGTTGCACACATCCATAGGGCTTGCCTGCCAGGTACCATCAACCAGGACGGAACCATTTGCCTGTGGAAACGCGGTTACCGGACCGAGCGGCACAAGCACGTTATTCATATAGTTGACCTGTTCGGCCTCTGTACCGTTCGCATACGCAAGCGCGTCGACTTCAGGAACGGTCCAGTACAGGTGAAACGTCTCGTTGATGGACAAGAATGGTGTCATCACTGACGGTGTCGCGTGATTAAAAACGGTTAGTGCGCCTTCTGCGTTTGAGCGCCCTATTAGTTCGTGCAGATGATCGGTAGCGGTGTTGTCGCTCGTACCCATCATCATGTTGGCCATGTCGGTGACCGAAAAAAGTGAACCTAACGGCTCTGAGTTTAGAGGCCCCGCAGACGGAACCATTTCGTTACTGTCCAGAGCGATCTGCTGATCGGGTGATAGTGTGCCATTTCTTATGCCTTCAGCTGTCGCACCTAAAAGCCACGCTTTGAATATTGAACCTGTTGCGCGAGGCGTGTCAGGGTTCATGGAATAAATAGCTTCACACTGGTTATTGGGATTGATGCGTCCTACCAGTACGGACGTACCTTCGGCTAATGAGGCCACGCGGTCTCCAGCTTGCTGCAAGGTCAAATTCTGATCTGCTGCGAACGTAGAGGAAGGAAATTGAGGGAAGTTCTGTACGAAGAAGTAGTTTATTTTTCCGTCGGAAAACTGAATCCGTAGGTCTACAAAGCCCGCGACGCTGCCTGGGATGGTTGGATTCCCGACAATGACCTGGGCTTGCCGAGCCGTCACGTTAATGGGTTCAATCACTTTGGCGTTTGGGTAGGAACTGCGCAGCACATTGAAAAAATTCTGCATGCCCACAGGATCAAAGCCTGCAACAAAGTGTTCCTGGATATCGGCAATTGACGTGCTGGGTGCCGCCAACTGTTCCATGATCCACTCAAACTGGTTTCCGGCGACGTGATTCGGGAAGTCAGTGACGCCGTTGATCTTGGGAAACAATGGCTGGATCGGTTTTGTGCGAGCCGAATTCAGCGGAAAGTCGTCGTTGATATCCAACGTGCCGTCGTTGTCGTCGTCTGTGTCGGCATTGTTTCCGATACCGTCGTTGTCGGTGTCGAAGGCTTCATTCGGGTCAAAGGGAAACGCGTCGATGCTGTCGGCGTAGCCATCAGCGTCGGAGTCTGCTTCAAGCCCGTGAGGTTGAACGGTGAAATCGCCCAAGTCTGTGGCGGTCGGTGGAGCCACACGTGGTTGGGCTTTTCCACGCAATGACAGAGGCGCCTGGTTTGATAGCCTCCCCCGTTGCCGTTCGCTTAGAAAATGCGCAAGCGCGTCCGAAGAATTGGACAGCAAAGGATGGCTGGGCTCGTCGGCGCTCTGAGCAGACGAAACTCCAGTAGTGATCAGATAGCCGACGATCAACAGCAGCTTGGCCTTGGGAAGTCCCGGGAAATTCATGATTGTGTTCCTTGTGTTCAATTCTTCGAAGGCAGCACCTTTTTCAAGGGCCTATATACTGAGGCGCAATACGCCAGAGAATTGGATCATAAGAGAATGTGCATCAGAGCGCAGGAACGGCGTTTAGGTGTGCTGGTTGGTTTTGAGGCCCAGAAATACGGCAGCGGCGATAAGACTGGATCCACCGATTCGATCTATCCACGCGGTGTGGTGACTGCGCAGTTTGTCGGCAATGTAACTTGCCGTTTTGCCGTACATCGACAAAAAGCATCCGTCGATGAAGATATAAGTGGCGCCGAGAATAAAAATCTGTGGAGGTAGCGGCGCTTCTAGATTGAGAAACTGGGGGAAAAGGGCGGCGAAAAATACGACGGCTTTTGGATTGGCCGCCGACGTTATGAACCCGCGGAGCCACAACCTTCGAAGAGAAGTGTGGGGTTGCTGCGTATCCGTAATGCGTCGTTTGAACGAGGCTCGAATTTGCTTCACGCCAATCCAGATCAGGTAGGCGACACCTGCCCATTTAATCATCGCAAATCCGTACTGGGACCGAGTCACAATAACCGCAAGTCCCAGGCCAGACAGCGTGATTTGAATTGCGTTCGCCGAAAGGTCGCCGGCGGCCGTGGCCAGTGAACGGTGGAAACCGTTCGAGAGACTTGTGGAGAGCATTAAAAGCTGGCTTGGGCCCGGCGTGCTCATGAGTATTAGTACGGTGCCTACGTAGAACAGCCAGGTTTCAAACGTCATCGCGTTTCTCTTTGGCTATTTCCATGGGTTCTTTGCGCTGGACTAAAAGAGTCGCGGCAGAGTATGGGAACCTTGCCGCGACACGGTTAGTTAGCAGGCATCAAATCCATCAAAGCATGCACGGTTGCTTCTACTCCGCTTTTTACAGCAGGTTCCGGAGTGATTTTAAACAGCGGGCTGTGGTGGCTGGCAACAGCCTTTCCGCCGTTCAGGGCGCGTTCAAAGTCTGCTTTGGGCGTGCCGCCCACGCTAAAGTAAACGCTGGGAATGTAAGGGTCGGTGGTGAAAAAGCCGAAATCTTCCGCGCCCATGCCGCCACCTTCTTTGGGTGACAACAGAGCTTCTTCGCCCATTTGTTCTGTGAGCACACTGGTCAGTCGACGGGCCAAAGGTTTGTCGTTGAAAGTGGGTGGGTACGAAAATTCACTCACAACTACTTCTGGTAGTTTGTTCTCGGGCATACCAGCGGTGCGTGCAGTGCCTGCGGCAACGCGCTTAATGGCGGAAAGCAGCTGTTCACGCACACGCGGGTTCAGGCTGCGTACGGTGAGCTGCAGGTCGGCACGGTTTGAGATGATGTTATGTTTTGTACCGGAGTGAAACGCGCCAACGGTAATCACTGCCGAATCGCGCGGGGCAATTTCACGACTCACGATGGTTTGCAGGTTCGTTACAATTTGCGAGGCGATCATGATGGGGTCTTTACCCTGGTGGGGCGAAGCGCCGTGGGCACCAATGCCGTGTACCGTAATGTCGACGGTGTCGGCGCCAGCGTAAGGTGAGCCTTCGTCAATAGTGATTTTACCGGCTTCGGAGTTGGCGTCGACGTGAAACGCCAGCGCGTAGTCGGGTTGGCCAAAGGTGTCCCAGATATTGTCGTCCATCATGGCTGAGGCGCCAGGTCCGCGTTCTTCTGCAGGTTGGCCGATAAGCATTAAGGTGCCGGACCACGCGTTTTTATTTTTGGCCATGTAACGAGCGGTGCCGACGAGGCTTGTGATGTGCACGTCGTGGCCGCAGGCGTGCATGACACCTACTTCGTTACCGTTCCAGTCGGTCATTTTTGCTTCGGAGGCATTGGCCACGCCTGAGTTTTCAATCACAGGTAATCCGTCCATGTCGGCACGTACCATGACCATGGGTCCGCCACCATTCTTCATGATGGCAACGATGCCCGTGCCACCGATATTTTCAGAGACCTTGAAACCGACAGCACGCAATTCTTTGCTTAATCGGGCGGCGGTTTTGTGTTCCATCAACGACAATTCGGGGTTGCGATGGAAATGATCCCACAGCGCGCCAAGATGGTTTTGGTAGTCTTTGTCGATGTCGGATGAGTATTCCGTGGCGGAGCCAGGAAGAGTTAAGGCCGCAAAGAAAAGAGCGGAGAGTAGTACCTGTGTGCGTTTCATGTATCGGTTTCCTGTCAGGTAAGGCATAGAAAGTAAATGGGCGACTAGTGAATTAAATCCACGAAAAAACCCACGCTGTTTCCAGCGCGGGCTTTAGATTAACACGACTGCATCATTTAATGAGGCGGTCGCTATGGTGGTCGCGTTAAGGTCCGAAAACCGTTGCACTTCACCGTAGATTTAGCAGGTCGAGCTACTTGCGACGGGCAAAACCCACAAGACCGAGGCCCATGCCGAAAAGAATCAGTATGGAAGGCTCGTTGACGGTGATAGTGTCGTCGCCGTTAATGATCAGGTTTTGAAACGCGATGGCTTCAGATCCACCATTTGACGATCCGATCAGGAAGATAGACAACGATGAGCCAGTGCCGTTAATCATGTTTGAGAAGTTCAGAAATTCGTTGCTCAATGACACGCCATTGACGGTCATTGGATCGTTAAGATTGAACGAATTGCCACCTTCGAGCGTGTAGTCCTGAGCGATGGTGTCGTCGGTAATGCCGTCGAACAATGAAGTCAGAGCGCCGCCGTCCAGTGAGTAGCTCCAGCTAAAGACGTCTGAACTTTCGAAGTCGCCCATGGCAGCCATGTCGAGAGATAGAGACAGGTTGGTGGCTCCGGTTACGTCAAACACCCATTCGGCTGAAACAGGTTCGTTGTTGTTACTATTTACGGTGTCAACCATGCCGAAGAAAGTGTCGGTGTTGCCTGAATTAACGATGCCGAGGCTGTCCGAAGGGAACACCACTGCGCTGTCGTCAATCAGTGCGAAAGGAATAGTCGACGAGACTCCTTGCTGGTAAATCTGGAAGCCGTCGCCCGGTGAGCTGAAGGCGTCGGTGAAGGCGTTGTTGTATTCGGTCAGGTTTAGGCTGGAGCTTCCGACCATGTCGAAGGCGATAATTTCAGCAGACACGTTGGTGAGCGCCAAAGCGGCGGCGGTAAGCGCGGCCGTACGCACGATGGTTCGGTTAATCATTTGAATCCCCTAAAGATTTTTAATTATTTCTGGCGGAGCGCCAGTTGGCTGGCGTCTCGGTATATCTTTGTATAAAGCAACATCTATGCCAGTGGGGGATGTTATGGGAAATCAACGATATAATAAGATTGTTAAATAGGGTCAACTCAGGGTTTGTAAGTATTTTCGACAGTTTGAACGAAATCAGATCACAAGCTCGAACCACGTCGCGAGCGGGTTTTATACCAGCCGTAGAACACGGCCAGTGGCCAGCAAGCTATTAGCAGAAAAACGAATAGAATAATCGAAAACGGACGCTTGCCGCGACGCACCGGCAGCCCGTAACGTCGCTCGGCAGGTGTGTAGCTGCGAAGCTCGGCGATAGCCGCCTGCTTCAACAGGTTGAGCTGACCGCTAGCTACAGGAGCCTGGCAGTAGCTGCAGCTTGGTACTTCGGAGCCAGCGAGTGATACGCGTAAACCTACGGGCGCAGCACACGATTCACATGAGTCGACCATGACGTAGTCGTCGTCGAGGCGACCGTCGGTAATGGTGTCGGCTTTTTTATTCCAAACGTAAAATCCCAGTCCGCGATTGTTAAGCAGCTTGACGGCGCTGTGAAGCTGCGGTCTTGTGATGTCGCTGTTGGCAATCAATTCAGGCACTTTGATGGACGTGTTGCTGTACAAAATACGCCAGACGGAGAGAGTGCGCTTTTCAACCTGGCGTACACGTTGACCTATTAAAAAGATGAGTACCGGCGGAATGATCAGGGCGTAGGCGTACGGATTATCGAGACTGAAAGGCACGCGGTCGAAGAGAAAAGCCACCAGTATCACGCCAAACCAGATTACGCCGATGCGAATAAACCAGTCGTCCAGATGGAAAAAGTTGTAGCTAAAGTCGGGTCTGTTCACAGTGCGCCTGATTTGCTGAGTGCAAGATCGGTTCAGGATACACAGAGTAGCTCGTTTTACAAAACGCCAGCGTGTTGCCCAAGCCTTTGAAAAACTGGAGACTAGTCATGGAATTCAGGGGTTAGACCCAGGCTAGAAGTTGACGGCGGTGCTTGAGCTACACTGTATAGTTACGCTACCGTGTCAGATTCTGGTTCGCACAGTACCTTTAGCAGTGTTTGCCAGTTTATCCTTGAACAGAGATTGTAATGAGTAAGCTCAAATTTGAACACTACACGTTTAACGCAACCTCTTTAGAGCTGCACGCCAACGGCGAGCTCTTAGACCTGCGGCCAAAAACCGCTGAGCTGTTGCGAGAGTTAATCACAGGGCGCGACGTCGTTATTGCCAAACGTGAATTGATCAAACGCATCTGGCACACTGAACACGTTACCGACCAAAGTCTGTTTCAGGCCATGAGTGAACTGCGGGCACAACTAGCGCCGCTTGGCGCGATAAAGACCTTTCCAAATCGCGGCTACCAGTGGGTTGTGCCTGTGGCCGAAGTTTCAGGTCGGCGTACTCCTGTTGCCTGGGCCGTGGCTGCAACTGTGTTGGTGGCCGTTGCGGGCTTGGTAAGCGAACCTCTGTTTTCGGCACCCTCAGTGCGGCAAGCGACAACCTATCAAAGCCGTGCAGTGACGTTGCTGCCAGCACTTGTCGCCTTTAGTGAAGGCGCATTTGCGCTTCAGCGCGGAGACACTTCTCAAGCGTTGGAGCTATTAGAGCTTAGCGTGGTTGAGCGACCCGATTTTATTGAGGCCAGACTGTTGCTGGCCGAAGCACACCTTCTTCACGGCAATGCGCTACAAGGGCGAACTCTTGCCGACAATGTCATGACTACGCTTGATTCGTCGGTCAACGCCTACTCACTAATAGCTGCAATGGATTTACTCAGCCGGGCCGATCAACAGCTTGGGCAAATGAATTCGGCACTTGCGTGGGCCACGCGCGCGGCCGACCAGGCCAATTCCAACGGTTTCGAATGCACAGCGGCCGACCTTCACGATCGTGTTCTTGAGCTTGTTCAGGAGCACGAGTACTCGGCGCAGCAACTTCAGGCCAGCCCCGTGTTCGCCTCGTTGTTTGCCCAACGTCTGTTAAATACGGCGATGGCTGCGGATAGCCATTCCCTGGATCGTGGACTGGTACAATCACCGGTAGCCTTTCCTGAAAATCAGGTTGCCGCAGGGCTGGGCGAATTGTTTGACGACCAGTTAAAACAGGTGCGCCCTGCACACTGTGAGCGGTTACGCGGGGGTCCTTCTGGTGGCATTTTCACAACTCCAGAACCACAGGTTAGTGCCGAAGCCCGTAGCACCAAGCGTCTGCTGCCTGTTAAACCCTTGATTTGAGAACATTTTAGGTCAACTTGGCGACCAAAATGCGGTTTTCTTATGGCGACTGTTGTTTACTTCAGAATCACTTTTGGAGGTCAGACATGCACCGCATCAACCAACTCATTCTCGTCACATCAATCCTTTTTCTAACCTGTGCAAGCGCCCACGCGTCTGAAGCGGTGCGCGCGGCTGTTACCCGTTTACAGCCTAACGCTAAGGACATACAAATTCGTCCTTCGCCCATCACAGGAATTAGCGAAGTGGCCATTGGACTGCAGGTGCTGTACGTGTCGGACGACGGGGAGTTTGCGTTGGCGGGCCCCTTGTTGTCACTCAAGGAAGGTAAGAACCTCACCGAACAACGTCTTGCCAGTGCCCGTGCAAGCGTGTTGGACAATGCCGACAATGTGACCATGTTTCACTATCCGGCAGCCAAAGCGAAACATCAGGTGACTGTTTTTACCGATATCGATTGCCCGCACTGCCGACGCCTGCACAACGAAATTCCTGCCATGCAGGCGGCCGGCATTGACGTCAAGTACGTGTTGCTCCCACGCGCCGGCGTCGGTTCACCGTCCTACAAAAAAAGTATCTTGCTATAAATGCCTGTGCCTCCTCCTGCGTGATTTTAAGCCTTTC
>QIGP01000279.1 GCA_003228965.1 Gammaproteobacteria bacterium | reverse complement strand
GGCAGTGACCCCGATGTTGGCGATACGTTGATGCTGTCCTCGAACGCGCCTTCATTTTGCCTTCTGGCCGACGCCAATAATGGCACAGGCTCACTGGATTGTTCACCGACTGTCGGCGACGCCGGCGAGTATCCAATAACGATAACCCTCACCGACGACGGCGATCCGGTTCTATCTGCTTCTCAGTCGTTCACTCTCACAGTGTTACCAGAGGGCGTAGGCTTGGTCACTCAGTGCAACTCACCCATTGCTATAATTCCTGATAACACGGGAGTATCGCTTATTAATTCAATTAATTTCAGCGACACCAGACAGATTGTCGACATGGACGTCAGGATCATAATATCGCATACATTTGTTGGTGACGTAACCACAAGTATTGCCAGGGTAAATAGCGGTACGAGTGCGGTGCTAGTTGATAGGGCGGGTATACCGGCTTCAGCCAACGGCTGCAGTGGTAACGACATTGATGCTACGTTCGACGACGAAGGAACCGACGGAGCAGCCGAAGATACATGCAACGTTTCGCCACCGGCCATAGGCGGAAGCGTAACGCCTGCTGATTCGTTGAGCAGCTTTGACGCAGAACCGATTGACGGCGAGTGGCAGCTCACAACGACGGACTCAGCCTCCGGCGACACTGGCGTGCTTTTCCAGTGGTGTATTGACGCTACGGTGATCGTGGCTCCAGAAGTCGATACCGATGCTGACGGCGTGTTCGACTCAACTGACAATTGCACATTGGTGGCTAACTCAAGCCAGATTGATACTAACGGAGATGGTATTGGTAATGCATGCGACGCCGATTACAATAACGACTGTATCGTTAATTTCGCAGATATCAGTGCGTTTGTGCCAACATTTAATAGTGCTACAGGGGATCCCAACTACAACCCTGACTTTGACTCAGACTCTAGTGGGTCGATCGGATTCGTGGATTTCATCACGCTTACCAATTCGTTTTTGATGGAGCCGGGACCTAGTGCCAATATGTGTATTCCGGCCGTGGACTGACCTGAACCCAAGCTAACGAAAAGCCCCGCTTTGTCGGGGCTTTTTCTTTTTGGTAGGTTTGCGTTTCTACCTTATTGTTGCGAGACCATGCCTCCTGTGAAACCGAAGCCATGACAGAAACTTCACACATACTTGAGAACGCGTTAGCAAAGCACCAGAACGGTCAGGTCGATGAGGCGCGCAAGCTCTATGAGCAAGTGCTAGCAATGGGCGATAACGCTGAAGCTTTTCATTGGCTGGGTATTTTGGAATTGCAGTCCGGAGCCGCTTCCACAGCCGTAGAGCTGCTAACCAAAGCGAGCAAAATTGATTCGACCAATGCGCAATTACTGGCTAATCTTGGCAACGCGTGCTTTGCGGCTTCTCAACCCAACAAAGCTGTCGAAGCCTACAGTGAGTCACTACTTCTAAATCCGGCTTCGCCTGAAACGTTGGCGAGTCTGGGTAATCTCTTGCTGGCTACCGAAGAACCTCAGCAGGCCATCATTAATTACGAAAAAGCGTTGCAGCTCAATCCACAGCTTGCAGAGGTCTGGCGTGGCTTGGCCACGGCGCTCCTGGCTCGTGGCGAACATGGCCGTGCGCTCGATGCAATAGGTCGGGCTGAGCAGGAGCACGCGCGGTCCGGACAGCCGATTACGTTGCCGCTATTGTTTACGCGTGGGAACGTGTTGATTGGCGCGGGTTTGACCGAACAAGCATTGGCGTGTTTTCAAACCGCTGTCGACCGAGCGCCAAAATTTGCCCAAGCGCATATCAGCCTGGGCGGAGCACACCGTGTTCTTGGTAATTTTGAAGTTGCCATTGAACACTGTCGAAAGGCGATAGCGCTTGAACCTGTCGATTCCAAAGGCTACTACGCCCTGGGTTTGGTGCAATTGGACCAAGGTGATCTTGCGCATGCCAAAGCGTCATTTGAGTGCACGCTTGAGTACGATTCCGCAAATGGCCGGGCACACCGACTAATTGCGTCACTGACCAGGCACACAGCGGAGCACCCTCACATTCATAGAATGCGCCAGGCACTTACAGTTGACGGCCTATCCAGTGAGCAGAGCACGCACCTGCATTATGGTCTTGGCAAAGCGTTAGAGGACGCGGCGCTCTACGAAGATGCCTATGCCCATATACAGCAGGCTAACCATTTGCACAGGCAGCAAACCACCTACACGATTGACTACGATGTTAAGTGGATGGCGCAAACCAGACGAGTGTTCACCGAAGACTTTTTAGTACGTCATAAGCCAGACACCAACACCTTGTCCGGCTTCCCGCGACCCATATTTGTGGTGGGTATGCCAAGGTCTGGAACAAGTTTGATCGAACAAATTCTAGCCAGTCACCCGGACGTTTATGGTGCGGGTGAGCTGGACTGGATCGAGCGTTGCACTGAGGATGCGTTTCGAGAGTCCGGTCCAACGCTGGGTGGCATTGAAAAACTTATGCAACTGGAAACGGGTGGGAAAGAGAGCTTGAGAAAAATTGGCAAGGCCTACCTGTCGCGGATAGCGGCCCTTGCACCGAACAGTCGGTTTGTCGTCGATAAAATGCCGGCTAATTTTTTACAGGTGGGATTGATCCGTTGCGCGTTGCCGGATGCAGTGATTGTTCACGCACGGCGCCACCCGATGGCAACCTGTTGGTCAATTTACAAGAACTATCTTGGGGCACAGGGACATGCCTATTCGTTTGATCAAACGGAGCTTGGCCACTACTACCAGCTCTACCGGCAACTCATGAGTCACTGGGATGACGTGGTTGGAGAGGGCATTCATCACGTGGATTATGAGGCTTTGGTTTCCGACCAGGAAACAGTTTCACGCAGGCTCGTCGCACATTGTGGCCTTGGCTGGGACAAGGCATGTCTTGATTTTCATACGAACAAAAGGCCCGTTAGAACCTTGAGTGCAGCCCAGGTACGTCAACCTATGTACGCCGACGCGCTCGCTCAGTGGGAGCACTATTCCACCCATCTTGAACCTCTCACGCAAGCGCTGGGAGACGGGCTCCTTACTACCTGACATCTACTCTCCGGCAGGCTGGATAGGCGTGAAATCGGGGTATACTCCCGGGGCACCAGTGGCGAACGAGGCTAGTGGCGCATTCTTTGCTGTATAGCTTGAGATTAGGCGCACTATGAAGAGAATACTGTCAGCGTTGTTACTGTTTACCCTGGTCGCGTGTAGCGACGACAGTGGTCCTGCGTCGGAATCAGAACCAGAACCTTCTGCGAACGTTATGGACAGCAGAATTGAGGCACAAGACTCAAGGCCACAAGACACGGTGCAAATAGACTCAAACGCCGCGTCTCCTTCGCAGGCTACGACGATAGTGGCGCCGTTGTTAACTACAGCGAAAGTCGCAGAAGAAGCCGGGTCTGTCGCGTCAGCCAGTGACCGTTTCAAGGCCAAGCCTAACGCACTTAAAAGGCCTACGCTTGAACAGGCGGACAACACACTGCCAAGAGGTTTGCTGCCTGCAGGCGTCAGGCCGTTAAGTTACGCGCTGGAGCTAACTGTTGTGCCCGAAGAGGAGCGGTTCTCAGGTCACGTCGACATTGCCGTAGAGCTTTTACAAGATACGGACCGAATTTATCTGCACGGTAACGGACTTGATGTAACGGCGATTGAGGCGTTGTTGCCCAGCGGGAAGAAAGTACAGGCGACCTACACTCAGGTGCATGCCGACGGCATTGCCAGGCTTGAGTTCGAACGGCCATTGCAAGCGGGTAACGTAGTTTTGGAATTTGACTACTCCGCAGACTTTGGGCTATTGCTTCACGGCCTGTACAAAGTAGAAGCGCAGGGCTCAAGCTACGCGTTTACCCAAATGGCATCTATTTACGCGCGAGAAGCGTTTCCGTCGTTTGATGAGCCGGCGTTCAAGACCCCTTTTGAGCTGACGCTAAATGTTCGCGAGGAACATGAGGCTCTTGCCAACACACAGGCCGTAGAACAGACGTCACTAAGTTCGGGCATGAAACGCATTCGCTTTGCACCGTCGCCCCCAATGACCACTTACTTGTTCGCCATTGCGGTGGGGCCGCTGGACATCGTAGACGGCGGCGCGATACCGCCCAACGCCGTACGTAAAGAGCCGCTACCGTTTCGCGGTGTCGCCATTAAAGGAAAGGGTCCTGAGCTTGCGTACGCTATGCAGGAGACTGGCGCTATTTTGGAGTCTCTGGAAACCTATTTCGACCGACCTTATCCGTACGCGAAACTCGACATTATCGCCGTTCCCGATTTTGAGGCGGGTGCAATGGAGAACATCGGCGCCATTACGTTTCGTGAAAGGCTCCTGTTGCTGAAAGACGATGCGTCACCCCAGCAAAAACGGGACTACGCGTCGGTCATGGCACACGAGTTGGCACACATGTGGTTTGGTAATCTTGTCACCATGCCGTGGTGGAACGATATATGGCTGAACGAATCATTTGCAACGTGGATGTCTTACAAAGCAGTAGCCGGTTACGATCCGGAGCAAAAACCGTACATTGCGCAGCTAAAGCGCACTGCCTATGCGATGGGTGAAGACGGCCTTATTAGTGCGCGTCAAATTCGTGAGCCTGTGTTGGATAACGACGATATTGTTGCGGCGTTTGACGGCATCACCTATGCCAAAGGCGGGGCCGTGTTGAGCATGTTCGAGCACTACATTGGCGAGGACGTATTTCGAGATGGTGTCAGGTCACACATAAACAAATTTGCTCACAGCAACGCGACGGTCCATGACTTTATTGAATCATTGTCTGTTGCAGCAAATCAGGATTTGCAACCTGCGGCCGACTCCTTTTTGTTCCAAAACGGTGTGCCGCTAATAGAGGCTGAGCTTGATTGTGAGCGCGGCACGGTCGAGCTTACCCAGTCACGCTACCTGCCTATTGGTTCCAAAGGCGATCCCGAACGTGAATGGATCTTGCCTGTTTGTATGAAGCTCGGTCGCGGTGGTGAGGTATTCACACAGTGCACGCTGCTATCGGGAGCCGAGACTTCTGTGAAACTTGCGGGCGGATGTCCCGATTGGCTGTTGCCGAACGCCGACTTTGGTGGTTACTTTCATTGGCTTTTGCCCTCGTCGCAATATTCGACGCTGCTCGATGCGTCCGATCAGCTTAACGAAAAGGAGCTGTTGTCAGTCGCCGATAGCGCAAGAGCAGGCTTCGCAAGCGCTAGACTTGACGTGGCCGAGACCTGGAAAGTAATTGAGCAGCTTAGCGTATCAATGTACCCAAGCGTGGCTCGAAGCCTGCTTCCCACCATCAGTTTCATCGAGGGCAATTTAGGCGATAATCCAAAATTACGCTGGACTATTCGCGGCCGCGCCGCTTCTTTATACAAAGACCTCAAAGCGTACCAGGCATTTGATGCCGAATTTTTAAAAAGCATGCCGAGTAACGAAATGCGTATTCACTATTCGGACGTGGCGAGTTTCATGGCGGAAGTAGCCTACGACCAACCTACGCGAAGCGCTGCGCTTGCCAAAGCGCGCGTGTATTTGGGTGACGAAAAAGAAGCGCTCTCAGTGAGCCGGTCGACATTGGACACCATCTTGACGGTGGGCGTGCAAGACGGCGGTCAGGCGTTCGTTGACGCTCTATATCAACGGTTCTTACAGAGCAGCGACGCCTGGTTTCGGGATACGGCTCTTTCAGCGCTTGCACGCAGTCGCGATCCGGAGTTTGGTGCTAAATTACGCGATAGTGCGCTAGGTGACACGCTACGCAGCAACGAGATTCGGAGGCTTTTTTCTTCTCATATGGAAGAGGACGTAAATGTTCAGCCAACGTGGGAATGGTTACAGTCCAACATGGACGAACTGATTGAACAAATGCCTGCACGCCATGCAGCAAGCCTGAGTCAGGTTGCCAGGAGATTGTGCGACGAGGGAGTGTCGGCGGATATTGACCGGGTATTTAGAGTTCGATTGCAGCAACTACCGGGTGGCGAGCGCCGTTTGAACAACGCGCTGGAACAAATGCAGGTGTGTGCGGCGTCGACCAAGATTCAACGACCTCAGGCGGCGGCCTACTTTAGTCAGGGTGGACCCAGGCGGTGACGCCTGCTTTACAACGCTTTGCACGTTAAACGATTTGTGACTTGCAGGATATGGCTGTTCCGCAGGTTAATGTTAGGGGATGTTAAGTGAGTGTACGAATTCTGACTACAGGCGGGACCATCGACAAAGTGTATTTCGATGCGACCAGCGAATTTGAGGTGGGGGAACCTACCGCAGGCCTTATTTTGAAAGAATCGAGAGTCACTGTGGACTACGACGTAACGCCCTTGATGCGAAAGGACAGTCTGGAGTTGACCGACGACGACAGGGCCGTGATTGTGGAGGCGGCGTTGGCCGCAAGCGAGACTCACATCATCATCACCCATGGCACAGATACTATGACCAACACGGCGGAGGCACTGCTAAATGCAGGTGTTGTGCAGCAAGGCAAAACGGTGGTTATAACCGGAGCATTGAACCCGGCACGTTTTCGCTCCACAGACGCCATTTTTAACGTCGGAATGGCTATGGCCGCGGTTCAATGCCGAGGTCCTGGCGTGTTCATTTCAATGAATGGTCAGGTATTTCCGGGTGACAAAGTGGTCAAAAACCGGGATAGAATGGCGTTTGAATTAATTGACTAATTGATTGTCCGATACAGTGATTTGTTGCCGACAGGCATGATTTGGATGGGGGTAGAACAATGAAACAGTGGTTAGCAGGATTTGGTGCATTGGCACTTGGCGTTTCAGCGCTAGCTCAAATGGAAGATGTGAAGGTTTCGACCACGCAAGTCACAGACTCCATGTATATGCTACAAGCACGTGGCGGCAACATTGGCGTCTCGATTGGCGATGATGGTGTGTTTCTGGTTGACGATCAGTTCGCTCCTCTGACCGACCGCATAACAGCGGCCGTCGACAAACTAAGCGACAAACCGATTCGTTTTGTCATTAACACGCATTGGCACGGTGACCACACCGGCGGTAATGAAAACCTTGGGAAGCAGGGCGTAACCATTGTTGCTCACGACAACGTGCGCAAAAGAATGAGTAGCGACCAAACAATGAAAGCGCTTAATGCTGAGGTTAAGGCATCGCCCGACGTTGCGCTTCCCGTCATCACGTTTAACAGTCGCATGACGTTTTATTTTAACGACGACGAAATCAGAGTCATTCATCAGCCCTATAGCCATACCGACGGCGATTCCATTCTGTACTTTGTTAAGAACAACGTCATTCACGCGGGTGATATTTTCTTTAACGGCTCCTATCCGTTTATTGATACAAGCTCTGGTGGCAGTCTTAGCGGCTTGATTCGTACTGTTGAGCGTCTCATGGAAGTTGGCGACGAAAATACGCAAATTATTCCAGGTCACGGTCCTTTGGCCACAAAAGCTGATTTAAAGGTGTACCTCGATATGCTGAAAGACGTTCAGTCAAAGCTGCTGGTCTTCCTTAACAAGAAAGCGCCTTTGTCCACGGTAGAAATTCAGGATCCGTTGAAAGAGTACAACGAGAAATGGGGGCAGGGGTTCATGAAACC
>QIGP01000061.1 GCA_003228965.1 Gammaproteobacteria bacterium | reverse complement strand
CGTGTGCATAGACAAAACACCTTACTACCACATCACCTCCCGATGTGTACGTCGTGCCTTCTTGTGTGGCTTCGATCAGGTCACTCAAACCGGCTACGAACATCGCCGCCAATGGTTATGGATGTACAACAATGGATGTACAACAATGAAAGACCCCATACGGCTATCGGTGGCGTACCACCGAGGTATTTATTAAAAGCAGCATGATTTTCTACGAATAGCTCCTGCTTAAAATGGGGGGATTACACTGTTTCTTGCGATCATCGCCCACATGCAGCACCGTGCCTGCCTCCTGATCCGAGACAATCGTTACGTAGTCATGACGCTTCCTGAACGCGGTCTCATCAACCCCTGACTGTGTCGCGCGCGTCGCTTCTCTACGCGACAGTCCCCGCTCAACCGCTCGTTGCATAATGCCGTCAATCGCGTTCCAACTCAGCTTCATTAACCGCGATACTCCCAGTGTCGAGGCCTCTTTTAACCAATCAATCACCAGCGCCTCAAACAGCACTGTAAATCCCGATCCGGGTTCCGCCCAGGGCACCGTTACCGTGACCACACCATGCTCGGCGCACTTCACCCTTGGCACATCCGTTACCAGGATTGTCTTGTACTGACAGGTATAAAGATGTCGCCATCGCCGCGGCCGAGAGTCATACCCCGGCGATTTGCGACCACCTCTTCGCGCCGGCCTTGCGCGCCACATGAACCGTCACTTCTTCCCCTGACACGCTCAAATCCACCCTGCATACCCGCCACGGACTCTTGATGCCCAGTATCTGGGCGTATAGCTCTTTGTCTCTCATCCCGCATACGGTAATCTACCCTCCCTGTTTGGGGAAGAGCCGTATTAATTTATCTGCATGTTCCAATTAGCTCTGGTAAATTCGCCGTTTAGCGATTACGTTTGTGTGCGTAGTAGTATGCTAGAACTGTGGAAACTGCGGCCCATTGCACGTATAAAAAAATCACCAATACCTATGTCCTACACTAGTAAAAATCGCAGGCGGGCTAATGTCTGAGGGCAGTACATCTAAAGATGTGCTGTCTAGAGGCCCATTGGCTCGAGATCAGGCATTTTCCATCAGTGTTGCACCCATGATGGATTGGACCGACCGGCACTGTCGTTACTTTCACAGGCTTCTCCACCCAATGGCTGTGCTGTATACCGAAATGATTCACGCCAATGCAGTGGTCAAAGGCGATCGGGAATATTTGCTGGGTTTCGACGCTTCGGAGCATCCTGTTGCCGTGCAGCTAGGAGGTAATGACCCTCAGCTATTGGCCGAGGCCGCGCGTATTTGTGAAGACTTTGGTTACGACGAGATCAACCTGAACATCGGTTGCCCAAGCGAGCGCGTACAAACGGGCGCATTTGGTGCCTGTTTAATGTCGGAGCCAGAGCGCGTGGCAAGAGGCGTCGAGGCCATGAAGAAAGCCGTGTCGATTCCCGTCACGGTTAAAACACGTATTGGCATAGACGATAAAGACAGCGACGAGTTCTTGTTGTCTTTTATTAGTGCCATGGAAGGAGCGGGCGTAGACAAGCTGATTGTGCATGCCCGCATTGCAATTTTGGCGGGGCTAAGTCCAAAGCAAAACCGCGAAGTTCCGCCGCTTAACTATGCGCGAGTTGAGCGCATGAGAGCTTTGTTTCCCAAAGTGCCGATGGTATTAAACGGCGGCGTTACCGCCATCGAACACATCGCACACTGGTCCGAGCAGTTCGATGGCGTGATGATAGGTCGGGCGGCCTATCAAAATCCCTGGCTGTTAGCCGAAGCTCGCGCCTGGCAGGAAGGGCAGCCATTGGTTGAACGATCAAGCGTTATCAATCAATTCTCAAGCTACGTTCACAAACAGCTTGAACGTGGCGTGCGGCTGCAATCGATGACTCGGCACATTCAAGGTCTGTATCTTGGCCAGCCAGGAGCCCGTGCCTGGCGCCGCTATTTGAGCGAACACAGTCATCTCGAAGGAGCTGACGCGGACGTGTTGGAGCAGGCGCTGGCGAAAGTGGACCGTTTTTGATTAATCACGTATAAGTAGTCTCATTTTTCACACCGACACCGCTTTCACAAGGATCAGTTCAACATGGCAAAGCCGAAGAAAATTCATAAAGAACGCAAGGTAAAAGGCTTGCCGCCGTTAGCCGATCTCGCTGACCGCCACGACTTGTACGAACAGTCCGTACAGAGTGTCGAAACCGAAATCGATTTTTTACGTGACACCTATCGCACCGTGAGAGGTCGGCCTGCTGAATCGTTACGAGAAGATTTTTGCGGTACCGCTGCCGCTGCCTGCGAATGGATTAAAGACAATCCCAAGCACACGGCACAAGGTGTCGACTTGGATAAAGAGGTGCTCGACTGGGGGCGTGAACGCCACGTTGCCAAGCTTACCGATGAAGAAAAAACCCGGCTCCACCTTGCCGAGGACAACGTGCTTACGTCGAAACTTGAGCCAGTCGACATACTGGTGGGTTTCAACTTCAGTTACTGGATTTTCAATACTCGCGAAGCCCTGCGCAATTATTTCGAAGTTGCCCGATCCAATCTTAAAGACGATGGCCTGTTTATTGTCGACGCCTTCGGCGGTTCTGAAGCGCACGACGAGATGAAAGAAAAAACCAAACACGATAACTTCACCTACGTCTGGGAGCAGGGCTCTTTCAACCCCATTAACCACGCCATGACGTGCTACATTCATTTCAAGTTTCCCGATGGATCGAAGCTGAAACGAGCGTTCACCTACGAGTGGCGCTTTTGGATGCTGCCTGAAATTCGCGAATTGCTCGAAGAAGCCGGTTTTTCCAAATCTACCGTGTACTGGCAAGAGGAAGATGACGACGACGATGAAGAAGAGGGCGATTTCATGCCTGCGACCCGCGGTGAGCCCGACCCTGCGTGGATTGCTTATATTGTGGCTGAAAAATAACCTGATATATCGACAGCGTTAGCCGACTCTGAGGCTACGATAAGTGGGCACCTATAAGGTCCAGGAAGTCACATCTTGAGTCCACGACGACATGGATGTCGCAGAACGAGCCATGCAGGAGCAATTGCCGAATCAGCCCAATCTCTGCGTTACAACGCACCGTCTATATCCAGAGGTGCCCAATTGGCCCGGATTGACTCGCTTAAAGTTCATTTCTGTAAAGTACTGTGTGCCTGTTCCCGTAGGGGCATTAATCCCGTTATACTTGGGTTTCAGGGGATGGGTTAATTCATGAGTCACCATAAAGCCCATCAAGCTTAACGTCTTCTACTAACGGGATCACATGGTCGTAAGTCACGCGGAACTAGCCATTTTGTTCGCCGACGTTGTGGGCAGCACCAAGCTCTATGAGCTCATGGGTGACGCCAAGGCGCGCGTGACAGTTCAGGACTGCATCGACCGAATGACTCGCGCGACTGAAGAGCACGATGGCCACGTCATCAAGACCATGGGCGACGAAGTCATGTGCACATTTGAGAGTGTAGAGAACGCTGTTGAAGCAGCGGCTAAAATGCAGCAAATGATCAGTGACGATTTGAGCGTTGACGATGTACCTGTCGCTATACGCGTGGGCTTTCACTATGGTCCCGTCATGCTCGAAGACGGCGATGTATTTGGCGGCGCTGTTCACACCGCCAGTCGTATGACCAATCAAGCCAAAGCGGCTCAAATAATCACCACCGCCGTAGCGGTCGGCAAAATGTCTCCTGACTGGCAATCATGGACGCGCCAAATCGACTTGGCCTTTGTCAAAGGTGTCAAAGAAGAAGTAGCTCTTTTTGAAGTGCTGTGGCAGCGCGAGGACAACACGCGTATGTTGCCCACAATCAACTGGAGCCAGGCCACCGACGTACGCAACCAACGACTGCGTTTGATTTACCGCGGCCAGGAAGTGGTCGTCGACAACGGTCGACCCTACGTCAGCATAGGCCGCGCCGAAGACAGCGACATAGTGGTAAAAGACACGCTCATATCGCGTCTACACGCGCGCATTGAATTTGTACGCGGACGTTTTGTACTGTACGACGAAAGTACCAATGGCACCTGCGTTAAGGGTGCCGACGGTGAGGAGAATTTCGTCCGGCGCGACAGTCTACAGATTCTTGGAGAAGGCTCTATAGGTCTGGGTCGTGTGCCGCTGCCTGGTTCGCCTCAAGCTATTCACTATGCCTATGAAGACTAGTGAGCCCGCTTAAGAAAACTCGAAGAACACCTATAGAAAAAGCGCATGTAGTATCAAACTACCTGCGCTTTTTAGGTTTTACAGTGATACGCAACTCGACTATAGGGCAGTCCGCCGTTTATTTTAACAGTGCACTAATGGCTTGTTGCTGCTCTTTTAACTCTGCCGGTAGTCGTTCGCCGTAACTGTCAAGATATTCACCAATGGCCGACATTTCGTCACGCCACTGACCTGCGTCAATAGACAACAGCTCATCAAGGACATCGGGACTGATATCGAGACCCTCAGTGTCGAGGCTGTCTTTAGTAGGCAAGAAGCCGATAGGCGTCTCTACAGCGTCAGCTTCGTTCTTGCAACGACCGATGATCCAGCGAAGAACACGTAGATTCTCACCAAAACCTGGCCACAGGAAGTTGTCGTCGCTGTCCTGGCGGAACCAGTTAACGTGAAACATTTTCGGTAACGCATTTGAGCGGTCACTCATGCTGAGCCAGTGGCCCCAGTAGTCAGCAAAGTTATATCCGCAGAACGGCTTCATAGCCATTGGGTCGCGGCGGACAACACCGACTGCACCAGTTGCAGCGGCGGTAGTTTCAGAAGCCATACCCGCACCGACGAGTACGCCGTGTTCCCAGCTCTTGGCTTCGTATACAAGCGGAGCTGTTTCACGACGGCGCCCGCCAAAGACAATCGCCGAAATAGGTACGCCGCGCGGATCGTCTGCCATTGGCGAGTACGCGGGGTTGTTTTTGGCGCTTACTGTAAATCGTGAATTGGGGTGTGCAGCCGGCCCGCGTTTACCGTTGATCGAGTCACCTTTCCAGTTTTGTGTGGCGGTGCCGTCAGGGCAGCCTTCCCACCAGGGCTCATTGCTGTCGGTCTTGGCCACATTGGTGAAAATGGTGTCTTTTTGAATCATATTAAACGCGTGCGGGTTGGTCTTCGGGCTAGTGCCCGGGACCACGCCAAAATAACCCGCTTCAGGGTTTATCGCGTAGAGCTTGCCGTCATCACCCATGTGTAGCCACGCAATGTCGTCGCCTACGGTCCATATTTTCCAGCCTGCCTGAGACTCTGGAGGAACCATCATGGCCAGGTTGGTTTTGCCGCAAGCGGATGGAAACGCGGCGGCGATATAGTGCGTTTCGCCCTGTGGGCTTTCCAGGCCCAGAATAAGCATGTGCTCTGCGAGCCAGCCTTCCTGGCGCGCCTGGTAGCTTGCGATGCGCAGGGCGTGACATTTCTTTCCTAGCAGCGCATTACCGCCGTAGCCAGAGCCGAAACTCTTGATGCTCAGTTCTTCCGGGAAATGCATGATGAAGCGTCTGTCAGGATCCAGCTCTCCTGTGGAATGAAGCCCGCGTACAAACGTACCGTCGCGTTCAATGCGCGCCAGTGCGTCGCTACCCATACGGGTCATGATGCGCATGTTGGCGACTACGTAAGGGCTGTCGGTGATTTCTACACCACAACGCGCCAATGGAGAGTCGATAGGGCCCATGCAGTACGGAATGACGTACATGGTGCGGCCTTTCATACAGCCATCAAACAAGCCATCCATCTTTTCGTGTCCAGCGCCTGGATCCATCCAGTGGTTGTTGGGTCCAGCGTCGTCCTCGGCGCTTGTACAAATAAACGTAAGGTGCTCAACGCGCGCTACATCCTGCTGGTCTGACAAATGCAGGTAGCAGTTGGGAAACGTCTTTTCGTTGAGTTTGGTGAGGCTGCCGTCTTTGAGCATGAGTTCAACGAGTTCGTTGTTTTCAGCTTCGTTGCCAGTACACCAGTGAACACTGTTAGGCTGCGTCAGCTTGGCGCATTCTTCAACCCATTGTTTGAGCGACGTATTACTTGTCATAAAACCGCTTCCTGTAGACTCAGTCTTGAGGCTGTATTTAAGTGGGTTGATGATTATACTCAGCTAGTTTCACGTGTCACCAACACAAAAAAAAACGCCCTCATAAAGAGGACGCTTTTATCTTGGCCGCCGGTCGCTAATGATAGGAAAAGCACCGTTTTACCGTTGCTTAGCTTTTGCGGGCGCGGGTCTATTTAGCGCTCTTGCGAGCCTTGGATGCAGTTTTCTTAACCACTTTTTTGGCCGTTGCGGATTTCTTACGCGCTTTTTTCACGACGGTTGCGGATTTCTTACGCGCTTTTTTCTCTACGGTCGTTTTCGCTTTGGTCACTTTCTTGACCACTTTTTGACCACGGCTGCCGAAATCAGAGACGGTGTCGCTGACCAGTTCAGACAGTTCTTCGCGTGTGTCTACAAAGACGTTAAGTACTTTCTTGGCGTCGCGAGTCAGGCGCTGACGGCTTTTTGGCATCAAATCTATTTGGTCGGCCCACAGGTCCTGCAAGGTTTCTGCGTTTGCAGCAACGTCTAGACGTTTGGCAGCAGCTATCAGGGTGCCTTCGAGCATGTTGGTTTGCTCGCTGACCAGTTTAGCCAGAGTTTTGTGCGCGATTTTGTTCAGTTTCAACGCTTTGTCTGATGCAAAAGACACGGTGCTGGTGCTTGCGTCAATCATGTCGGAACCGTTAGCGGCAAAACGACGGCTATTTCGGATACCGAAGTTGGCCAGGTTCAAAGAACGGTTAACGAGTGGTTGTACGATTTTTTCAATTACTGGGTTCATGTCGATCTCCTAAGTGCAGTTTTAGTGCGGTGCAATATGATGCAATGCAATATACATAAAATGGTGCACTGTGTCAACAAGAGAGTGTGATCCCTGTGGAGAGTGTGATGCCTGTCACACGCACAGCCATTCACTAGGAAGTCCGGGCCATCTTCATGAATTGTCACGGGATTCCAGCAATAATTTGATCTATTCTGTGATCGTACTCACAGGCACTGTCGGGGTTTTTACTTATCATCTATCGTGTTGGATCAGGATTTAACCCTAAATTTTTGCTACCAGATTCTATCCAACACCTGAACTGACAGGGCGCCCTCTGGCCGGCCTGGTGGTTTTGGTTATTTTTCGGCTGCTCTTTAAAGCACCGATGCCAGAGGATAAAGACATGACCCGACAATCAGTTTTCGCACAGCGCCTCGCCCGCGTTGTGTCCTTGACGTCTCTGCTTGCGGTGCTGTGCTTTGCGCAGCCTGCTTTGGCGGTAGGTACATTGGCGGGAACAGATATATCGAATACGGCGAGCGTGAGCTATACGCTGAACGGCGCACCCATCACTGAAAACTCGGCACCCGCAGTAATCACCGTAGCTGAGATTCTTGACGTAGATGTGACGCTACAAAGCCCGCAGCTTCCTGTCGCTCCAGGTGATACCAACCAGGCCATCGTTTTCACGGTAACCAATACGGGTAATGGTACCGAGACATTTTCTTTGGCGGCCTTAAGTACGATTGCCGGTGATGACTTTGATCCCGCGTTGTCAACGCCTGATTCAATTTTCTTCGACACCGATGGTAGTGGTGATCTGTCACCAGGCGATGTGCCCTATGTTTCTGGTACCAACGACCCTGTGCTGGCGCCCGATGCCGCCGTGACGGTGCTCGTGGCCAATGACATACCGGCAGGTCTTCTGGATACCAATATTGGCCAAACCCAGCTTACCGCCACTTCGGTGACGGGCTCTGGGGTGGCAGGCACAGTGATTGCAGGCGCAGGCGACGGTGGTGTCGACGCCATGGTTGGTGTTACCGAAGGTGACGCCGTCGACACCGGTGAATACATTATTGAGACGATCAACTTCACTGTCGCTAAAACGGCAGCCGTGATTGATCAGTTCGGTGGCACAACGCCGGTTCCAGGCGCACAAATCACGTATCAAATTACGACGACGGTAACCGGTACAGGCATCGCCGTTGGGGCAGTGGTCAACGACCCGGTTCCTGCCAACACCACCTACTTGCCAGAATCTATGACGCTTAACGGCGCGGTGCTCTCCGATGCAGCGGATGCAGACGTGGGCGAATTTAACGCGGGGGGACCTTCGATTGCCGTTGCGCTTGGTGATCTATCCGCCGCCGACGGCCCTCAGGTCGTCGAATTTATTGTTGTTATTGACTAATCCTTTTGGGGGACTCCTTATGAAATCGTTT
>QIGP01000165.1 GCA_003228965.1 Gammaproteobacteria bacterium | reverse complement strand
AGTAGTCGTTGGAAGACTGCACGCGACACTTGTTCAAAATTAAATTAATCGCTTTATTGGAATCTATCAATTCAAGCGCAGCGTCTACCGCAGCTTGCGGCGTCTTTCCGGCGTGAATGACCATGACAACTTGCCCCACTAAACTTGCCAGCACCTGCGCCTCTGAAGTTTGCAGCAGCGGCGGAGAATCAAAAATAATCATGCGATTAGGATAGCGGCCAGCCAGCTCGTCCATTAGTTCCTGCATTTTGTCACTGGCCAAATATTCCGTTGAATACTGGTGCCGTGTGCCTGCAGGTAAAATACGTAGCCCTGGCATATCGGTTTGAACCAACACGTCGCTAATGTCCAGCGTCTCATCGGTTAGCAAATCCATTAAACCGAGCTGGTGATCGATGCCAAGAGCACGACTAATGTGCGGCTTGGCCACATCGGCGTCAACGAGCAGCACTGTGCGCTCTCGCTCAAGTGCCAGGCTCATCGCAAGGTTGACTGAAGTAAAAGTCTTCCCTTCACCTGAAAAAGCACTGCACAACATGAGCAGGTTGCCATTTTCTACAGGCACCACGCCCTTACCAAATGCGTTGGCAATCAGCGGGCGCTTAATGCGTCGGAATTCATCGGCCATATGCGGCGCAAGATCGTCGGCAGGCACAATACTGGCCTCGCGAAGCGCATCGAAATCCAGGTGCAGCACGCGCTGCTTTTGTAGCGCTGGAACTCCGGGCAATTCGTCTGCGTCGTCTGCCATAATTGGCGACGACTGAAGTTTGATCTCCGCGCGTTCCTCAATTTTCAATTCCTGAGCCGGAATTAATGTGGGCTCTTCGTGCGGTTGTAGGCGCACGGTTTCCTGAGTGCTTCCAGAATCGGAAGACTGCTTTTTGCCGCTCTTACGATGCTTCTTTACAGCCTTCTCTACAATACTCATGCGCTAATCCGTCCCTGAAGTCCACGGGCGATTTCTACAAACCGGTCTTCCATCGCAATCACGCCAAAATAAACACCCACTAGCGTCAACAGTCCCAAGGCAAACGCCATCGTTTGCAAGCGTGTAGACAGTTTCTGATGCGGCATGAGCACGACGCCGATAGTGCCAAGCACCGGTAATCCTGTTTTGTTACGTAGCTCGTGCCGAGTGCTAAATACCGGTCGAAGTTGATCAAGCAAGAACGAAACGGTTAAGCCAAACATCAGGCTGGCCATAAGTATCGCTGTCAAAAACAATGGGCGATTAGGCCCAGTGGGATTCAGCGGAAGAATCGGCGGATCGATCACCTGAAATTTAATGTCGTCACTTTGAGCGTTGGCGTCTTCGCCAAGACGTGCCGCCTCAAGACGATTTAGCAAATCGTCGTGATACGTTTTAGTCACCTGGTAGTCACGGTTAAGCCGGCTTAGCCGAGCTTCAACTTCAGGTATTGTGTCAACCAGTCGTTTGAGGTTAGACACGGCCCGTCGCGCTTCGCTAAGGCTTGATTCCAATCCAACCAATTCCACGTTCACCTGGCCTAACTGAATTTTCATCGCCTGATAGACCGGATTCTGATCGAGCGGATTAAAAGCAGGTCGATCCGGCAAACCTTGCGAGCGTTCGGCTAACTCCTGATCACGCTGCCCCTCGAGCGCCGCAATGGTCTCGATTGTGGCAATGACATCGGGATGGCGATCGGTTAGACGTAATTGTTGTTGAGCCAACTGAATTTTAAGCATATCAATTTGCGCATCGACAGACGAAACGCCGGAAGACGATGGTGAGTTCGTGTTACTCCATTCTATTCCGAAGGTAGGTTCTTCGCCTATCAACTGAGATTCGAGCTCATCGCGCTCGTTTTCTTTCAGCCGATACTGCGCACTCAGTGCCGCAAGCCTGCTGGTCGCCGCTTCAAGGCGCTGGTAATAGTCGCCTTGAGATCCCGGCATTATACCAACGTACCGTTTTTTGAATTCGGATAGTCCCTGCTCGGCGTCGAGCAAGCGTTTCTCGTATATGCCAATTTGTTCTTCAAGAAACAACATGGCGTCGGTTGCGTCTTTATTGTTTTCTCGCAGTGAACCACCCACAAAATCGCTGAGCATCGTTTGCACTACGCGCTGAGCCATTTCGGGGTCGGTATCGTGGTACGTGATGGAATACAGTGAGTCATTCTTCAGGCTGCGCACTTCGATCGTGTTGCGTAAACGGTTAACCAGCTTTTCCATAGCCAAAGGCGTAGTTGCTCTCAAATCCATATCCGTGTCGCGGGCGACTTTCTTAAGGTTTGGAACAGAGATCATTTCGCTGAGTTTTTTCTGCACTTCCTCGCGCACGTCGCTACTGTTACCCAGGCCGCGAATCGCGTCTTTCAATGCAGATTGCGTGTCCACGTAAACGCGAGTACTCGACTCGTACATGTTCGGCAGCGTATAAACCCATGCAAAACCACCCAGGCATAACACCCAGCTACCCAGAAGGGCCCACCACCGGAAACGCCACATACCACGCATGTGGGCAACAATTTGTGCAACTAATTCATTCATGAGCAGAAGTTCTTACATTTTCCATAATTATATTATCGATGAGATAGCCACAGAGGACCGTGATCTACTTCACGTAACTCTGTGATTTTTCTCGCAGACTAAAATCGGGACTCAGGGATAATCAGTACATCGCCTGGTCTCATCTGAATGTCATAGCGAATATCGCCACGCTCGAGCAGCAGATCAGGCCGGACCGGAATTTCTGTTCCTTTGCCACCAATTCGACGCAAGATTTTCGAACGACGTGGCGCTGCAAATTCTGACAAACCGCCCACGGCGATCATCACGTCCAGCAGCGACATGTTTTTCGTGTAAGAAATGGCTCGCGGCTGTCCGGCCTGGCCAATAACGCGAATCTGGTCGTTGGCCTGACCAATGAAGCCCGTTACTATTACGGTCACTTTCGGGGATTTTATGTATTCTGACAGTTGTGCCTCAACGTCACGAGCTAACTGACTGGCCGTTTTCCCGGCGGCAAGCATGTCCTCGACCAATGGTGTTGAAATTTTACCGTCGGGCCGCACCGGAACTACCCGGGATAAGTCTTCGTGACGCCACACGTGGACGTCGAGATTGTCCCCTGGTCCAATCGAATAATCGGCAGTTGAGTACTCAGAAGACTGCACTGCGTCGCTGGCGCCGGGGTCGGCACGCGGAGCACGGCCCGCGCAAGCCGTCAGGCTGGATAACATAATTATGAGGACGAGAATATTGTGCCACTGCAACATCGTGATAAATCTCCAAAAACAATTGTTCAATCAATAACTAGCGCGACATAGTTTAGCACAGCCGTGGCCCGCTGAAAGAACCCAAAACGTGTTTGCCATCACTGTTTACAGGCTCCGTTTCACGAGCTCTTCACCCTTCAGACGGACACCAACCCGGATCCAATCAAATCGGCCACCATTTGACAATACGCCCTGCAAACCACATGAAACTGGCTATAAAAACATAATGCTTTATAGTAACTTATGATTGAATCATATCAATTCTCGTGGTCAAATTTGGTTCCCATACAACAATAAAGCGGCAACGCAACGGAAATTCCTGCATGACCATCAAAGCTCGACCACGCATAATCCCTTACTTTTTAACGGTTCTTAGCCTCACAGGACTGTTAACGATGGTTGCCTGTAGTGAACCGGACAATGCACAAGCTTTACTGGGTCTGGTCAAAGAAAACATGAAACGCGCTGAATATGGGGCTGCTTCCCTGGAACTTGCCAACCTGATCCAGTCCCATCCGAATCATCTTGAAGCGCGACTGTTACAGGGAAAAGTCTCGCTCGCCGCCGGTCGGGCCGGATCATCTGAAGCCCAGTTAAAATTTGCTCGAGATCTCGGCGCACCCGGGCGCTTGCTGTACCAACCTATGGCCCAAGCCATTCTGGCTCAGGGACAACCCGAACGCATCGTAGAAGCTCTCGGAAAAAGGCCGGAAGAAGCCGCCGACGTTTTGGCCTGGCTAGCAGCCCGGGGTACGGCCGCGCTACACACCGGCCAGATCGGCGAAGCTGAAGAACACTTCACTGAAGTCATGCGCCTGGACAAGGAAAGCCTTGACGGGCGACTTGGACTAGCCTCAGTTCAGCGTGCACATGGCGATCTTGAGTCTGCAAGTGTCTACATTGAAAACGCTACCCGCACTTCGCCCCTGTCCATCGCTGCGTGGCAAGCACTCGGCGCGCTTCGCTACGAAGAAGGCCGACTGGTAGACGCGGAGCGCGCTTTTGTCAACGCTATTGAAGGCGTTGACGGGATCGATCGGGCCTACGAATATATGCTGGCGCGGGTCGGGCTCATCGAGTCACAATGGCATCTCGACAAGAAATCGCTGGCGATTCGAAATACCAGGGAGCTCATGGACAGCTACCCATGGCACCCGCTACCAAAATACGTACGCGGCTTATTGTCCTTTTTAGATGGCGAGTATTCTACTGCAGGCGACTACCTCTATCGCGTAATAGCCGTACTGCCAAACCATGAACCGACACTAAAGCTTCTGAGCGCCATAAATTCAGCGCAAGGAAAGTTAGGTCGCGCACAACTCTATCTCGAAAAATATTTCACGCTTAACGACAGCGACCCCGAGATGATTGTTCTGCTTGCGGAAACCTATTTACAGATGGGCAATGCCGACGAGTCGGTAGCAACATTGAGGCCCCTCGTTACACCCTCAACGGAAATTGCCGCTTACCTCGATCTTTACGGAACAGCATGTCGTTACGCCCAGTCATGTAACGACGGGCAAACGTATCTTGCGCGCGCCGTGCGCGCCGACCCTGACAACTTACGTCGTCAAACGCGACTTGCGGCCGCCTATTTAAACCGTGGCGACCTGGTTGCCGCCGATGCGTTAATGAGCACGTGGAATCCGCCGGAACGCATCACCGAGATATCCAGACAAGTGCTCAGACTCGAGCGCTTTTTACGTTCGCGACAATACGAGAGAGCCATCGAATACGCCAAGAAGCTCCGACGTGAGAACCCGGCGAACCTCCACGCCCTGCTGGCGCTCGCAGAAGTTTCCTACGTTCGCGGAGAAACCGAAGAGGAGTCAGCCTGGCTTGAGCTGGCTCGGGAGCGTAACCCTTCTGCTGTTGAACCGCGGCTAATCCTGGCAAGTAGACATATGTTGAAGCAGAGATACCATCAAGCGGTTCAAGTTGCTCAGGAAGCCGCTGCGGCACACCCGTACAACGCCAGTGTATTGAGGATACTGGCGCACGCGCTAGTTAATATTGAACAGTTTGACGAAGCGCTTTCAACCGCCGCCGAGGCACAGCGCCTGGCGCCGACTCGGGAGGCCAACATCTTAACGTTGATTCACGCGCACCTGGTGAATAACAACAAACTGAAAGCCAAGGCACTTGCAAGAGAACTGCTCGATCAGAGCCCGACTTCAACTCGTGCTTTCGCGCCCATGGTGCTTGAAATTCACAAGCATGGTTACGAACGCCTGGCACACGAGACGCTGGAAATACTAACGGCTCTTGAAGGTGAGCCGGATGTAATCGCAGAAATTAAAGGCGACTTGTTTTTAATGGAAGAAGAAAACGAGCTGGCTTCCAGTGCGTATGCAAAAGCCAACTCGATTAAATCCAATGAGCTAAGAACACTTAAAACCCGATTGATGCGGGCGACCATCGGTAATAAAACGTCAAACGTGTATCGTTAAAAGTCTATCTGTTTCAAGGGCGCCTCTAAAGCTCACTCGTTTATTCGTGGTCATTTAGCGGCTTACCTTGCAAGACTGTCCAACAAACGCTGAGCAGCCTCTCGACTGTAAAACGGCGAGTCATTGCTGAGAATACTCTTTAGTCGCGCCCTTGCCCCCGCGCGGTCACCTGATTCGCTAAGCGCAGCAGCGTAGTGATAAGTGATATCCCGAGCGTCAGATAAATTTCGATCTCGCGCCGCGTTATCAGCCATCGCCAATATATCCTTACCCTGCTTTATCTGACCTGTCTTGAATAATACCCATCCGTAGGTGTCCGCGATTTGAGGATTATTTGGACTTTGTTCGTAAGCTCGCTTTGCCAATTCCACCGCTCGATCACGAGAGCTTTCTGCCGAATTTTCAAAATACAGCCACGCCAGATTATTGAGCGCCATGGCGTCGTTCGGGCGTAAAACGATAACGGATTCGTATTCGGCGATTGCATCCGCACTACGTCCACCCTGCTGAAGAGCTTGAGCCAGCATCAAACGAGACGCGACATCATCAGGCGTTTGCTCCAGCCAGCGACGTATAAATTTGTCCGGCTCCGGCTCCTGATCCATGCCTTGCGCTAGTCGAAAAAGCTTCAAGGCCACATCACGCGAAGGTCGTTGTGAGTAGGCTTTTTCATAGAGATCAAACGCGGCTTTGTTATTTCCTCGCTCGGCTTTGACGTCAGCGTCAATAATATCGACACGCACATCGTCCGGTCTAAGCTCACGCAGCGTTTGTACCATTTCAGTTGCGGCAGCGTTATTACCGTTGCGCAACTCCAGTAGAGCAATACTGCGCGCAGCTTCGAAGTTCCCTCGATTTACTTTCCACAATTGCTCGTAGCTTTTCTTGGCTTGCGCCAAACGTTGCAACTTGGCCTCTGTGCGAGCTTTGAATAAAAGCGTAGCGGCCTGCCCACTCTCTAAAGAGTCAGATATTTTCAGGTATTGCAATGCAAGATCGTAATTTCCGGTCTCGAAAAGCACTCGGCCGTATGTAAATTGCACGACCGCAACTTGCTCATGTTCGAGCGCTATTTGCTCGGCAAGCTTAAGCGCATCATCAAGTTTTCCCTGGGACAATAACAAGCGAGTTAGAGCAACCGCAGGCAAATACTCGTCCGGTAACGCCGCGCGGGCTCGCTCCAAAACTGAAGTCGACTTGTCAAGTCGATCATTGGCAGCATGCAGAGCTGCCAAGGTAACCCAGACATCAACGACATTGGGATTACGCTCAAGGTACTCTTCGATTCGTGTCTCGGCTTGTACGGTTTTGCCTTTACTGTTATCGAGGCGCGAAAGAGAAGCAAGTAATTTTGGGTCGTCCGGATTATTGGCATATCCGGTCTCAAGAGTTGTACGCGCCTTCGCAAACATTTCCTGAGAGGCGAACCACCCACCGATCATATTGCTGGTACGCGGATTGTCAGGCCAGGTAGCGAGAATCACATCGGCTTGCGCAACCGCTGCCTGACGATCTTTGGCCTGCATGGCAGCAATCAGCTTAACGACGGCCTTACGCTCGGGCGTTATTTGCACGCTTTCCTCGCTAGCTTCAATCAGAGCCGCGGCTTGTGCAGCCCGCCCTGAAGCTATATAGGTGGCAATTAGCGCTAACCGCGTTTGTTCATCGTCCGGGTTCGCTTCGAGTGTTTTGGCCAATGCTTCAGCATTACCGCTAGAACTATCGAGACGCAAATTGATGATTCCAAGCATAGTGGACAGCTCAGCTTCTCCATCGCCAAGCTTGATTCCCTCTCTTAGAATATTCGCGGCTTCGGAGATATTACCAAGACGTAGGTTCGCTTCAGCTAACATTTTTCGCGCTGAAAAATTTGTGGGCTGG